>RFQA01000051.1 GCA_009925925.1 Betaproteobacteria bacterium | reverse complement strand
GTCAGTTGGACAACCGTGGCAGCCAGTTCTACTTGTCCTTGTACTGGGCACAAGAGTTGGCGAGCCAGACGGAAGATGCCACTCTGGCAGCCCAGTTTGCACCGTTGGCGAAGGAGCTTTCAGCGAAAGAGTCTGCCATCGTTGCAGAATTGGCTGCCGTTCAGGGCCATGCAGTGGATATCGGTGGTTATTACTTGCCCGATACCGCCAAGCTGGATGCCATCATGCGCCCCAGCGCAACCTTGAACGCAGCGCTCGGTTCGGTAGCGGTGTAATCCAGATGCAGGCCAATAAGCCTGCATGGGTCGCAAAAAGAAAGGGCGGCAGACCAAAGTCTGCCGCCCTTTTTTGCTTTGACGCTGCTGAGGCGGGGTGTTTACTGAGCGCGCGTTTCAAAAGGCGCACCAGTGAGTTTGGTGCCGGCCTTCAATCCACGTTTGGCGAACCAACCCTGATTCATTTCGAGCACGTAGCGCACAGGACGCAGGGCGCAATGAGAGTCGGTGGTTTGAGGTTTCATGTCCACAAGGTTCACGATGCTGCCATCGTCTGCGATAAATGCCGCTGTCAAAGGTATCAAAGTATTTTTCATCCAGAAACAGAGCCCAGACGGTTGCTCAAAGACGAAGAGCATGCCTTCGTACTGGGGCATCTCTTTGCGGTACATGAGGCCCGTGGTACGCTGGTCTGAAGTGCGGGCTACTTGGGCTTCTATCTGGTACATACCTGCACCCAATTTGATTCGGGGCAAGTCCATTTGAGGGGCTTCCTGCGCCCCGGAGAAAGCGGTTGCGGCAAGCAGTGCCGCCGCAAGTAACAGTTTCAGATGTTTCATTCGGCAGAGGCCATACAAACTGGCAATTGGTTGAGCCCTGATTGTGGACCATGGATGAATTACGGTCGCTTACTTTACAACTAGAATGAAATCACAATTTGCACTTGGAGGCCGCCAGGCCTTGTGAGTTTTTCATTCGTCGACGACATCCAGGGAAACCGGAGCTTAGTTCTTATGTATCAGCATATTCAGGTACCGTTGCAAGGTCAAAAAATAACTGCCAATGACGACAAGACATTGAATGTGCCCGATCACCCGATCATTCCTTACATCGAGGGTGACGGCATTGGTGTGGACATTACGCCTGTCATGCTGAAGGTCGTTGATGCGGCGGTGGAAAAAGCCTACGGTGGCACTCGCAAGATCGAGTGGATGGAAATCTTTGCAGGTGAAAAGGCAACGCGTATTTATGGTCCTGACGTTTGGTTGCCCCAAGAAACCTTGGACGTTGTGCGCGACTATTTGGTCTCCATCAAAGGTCCGTTGACCACTCCGGTAGGTGGGGGTATCCGTTCATTGAATGTGGCCCTTCGTCAAGAGCTGGATTTGTACGTGTGCCTTCGTCCAATCCAGTATTTCAAGGGCGTTCCCAGCCCCCTGAAGGAGCCGGAGAAGACCAACATGGTTGTTTTTCGTGAAAACTCTGAAGACATCTATGCCGGTATTGAATTTGAAGCGGGCTCCGAGAAAGCCAAACGGCTGATCAAGGTATTGAGCGAGGACTTCGGTATCCAGAAAATCCGCTTCCCCGAGACCTCGGGTCTGGGTGTAAAGCCGGTTTCTCGGGAGGGTACGGAGCGTTTGGTCCGCAAGGCAATTCAGTATGCGATTGACAATGACAAGCCCAATGTGACGATTGTTCACAAAGGCAACATCATGAAGTTCACCGAGGGCAGCTTCCGTGATTGGGCCTATGCCTTGGCGCAGCGTGAATTCGGCGCCCAGCCGATTGATGGCGGCCCATGGTGCCGGTTCAAGAACCCGAATACGGGTAAAGACATCATCATCAAGGACAGCATTGCAGATGCATTCCTGCAGCAAATTCTTTTGCGACCTGTGGAATACAGCGTCATCGCCACATTGAACCTGAACGGCGACTACATTTCCGATGCTTTGGCCGCCCAAGTGGGTGGTATCGGCATAGCGCCGGGCGCCAATCTCTCCGATACGGTGGCAATGTTTGAAGCGACCCACGGTACTGCCCCCAAATATGCGGGCAAAGACTATGTCAATCCCGGCTCAGAGATCCTCTCCGCAGAAATGATGTTGCGCCATATGGGTTGGAAGGAAGCTGCAGACCTGATCATCCGATCGATTGAAAAGTCGATAGCAAGCAAAAAAGTGACTTACGACTTTGCCCGATTGATGGACGGTGCCCAACAAGTGAGCTGCTCCGGATTTGGCAAAGTCATGATCGACAACATGTAATCACAACAGTTCTCGGATCGAAAGCCTTTAGAACCGCGTACAGCGCACGTTGTACGCGGTTTTTTCATTCCCCATTGAAAACACCCTTTTACACCTCATTTGTCCTACAACGGCGGGGCTTGCTGTCTTGCTCGATAGAATCATTTCATGGCTACAAACATCCCCAAACCTTCTGCTGTGAAGCCGCCCCCTGCCGGTGGCGATGATGGAACGGTCGTCTTGGAGCGCTTGTCCCAGCGCGTTCACCCCCCCTCCATGTACCAAGTGGTCATGTTGAATGACGACTACACACCCATGGAGTTCGTGGTGGTGGTCATTCAGGAGTTTTTCGGCAAAGACTTGGAAGCAGCGACGCAGATCATGCTCAAGATCCATTTGGATGGGAGGGGTGTCTGTGGCGTTTACCCCAAAGATATTGCGGCAACCAAGGTCGATCAAGTCCTAGAAGCTGCCCATAAAGCAGGTCACCCATTGAAATGTGTCAGCGAGCCCGTAGATCTGTAGGGGAAAGCGAAAACTTCGGTTCAGCTCCCCAGAAATCGGATTACAGTTAATCAACACAAGGCAAAAAAAGGAATTCATATGATTGCCCAAGAATTGGAAGTCAGCCTGCACATGGCTTTCGTGGAAGCCCGTCAGCAGCGCCATGAGTTCATTACCGTAGAGCACTTGTTGTTGGCCTTGCTGGACAACCCCAGCGCGGCGGAAGTACTGCGTGCATGCGCCGCAAATATTGACGATTTGCGCAAATCGCTGACCAATTTCATCAAAGACAATACGCCTCAAGTTGCGGGCACGGATGAGGTGGATACCCAACCGACCCTGGGCTTCCAACGCGTGATTCAGCGCGCCATCATGCACGTTCAAAGTACTGGCAGTGGCAAGAAGGAAGTCACCGGTGCGAACGTGCTGGTGGCGATCTTCGGCGAGAAAGACTCCCACGCGGTTTACTACCTCCATCAGCAGGGCGTGACCCGTTTGGACGTGGTGAACTTCATCGCCCATGGCATCAAGAAGACTGATCCGCCAGAGGCTACCAAGTCCAATGAGAGCCCCGCTGAAAGCGAAGAGGGTGTGAGCGAAAAGAACGAGAAAGCCTCGCCCTTGGAGCAATACACACAGAACCTGAATCAACTGGCCAAAGAAGGCAAGATTGATCCTCTGATTGGCCGCGACTACGAAGTTGAGCGTGTCATCCAAATCCTCTGCCGTCGTCGCAAAAACAATCCCTTGTTGGTGGGTGAGGCGGGTGTCGGCAAGACTGCTATTGCGGAAGGCCTGGCATGGCGCATTTCCCAGAACGACGTACCTGAGATTCTCGCTGACTCCGTGGTGTATTCGCTCGATATGGGCGCACTGCTGGCAGGCACCAAATACCGTGGCGATTTTGAACAACGCCTGAAGGCAGTGCTTAAGTCGCTGAAAGAAAAGCCTAACGCCGTGCTTTTCATTGATGAAATTCACACTTTGATTGGTGCGGGTGCTGCATCGGGCGGCACTTTGGACGCGTCCAATTTGCTCAAGCCCAGCCTCAGCTCCGGTCAACTCAAGTGCATCGGCGCGACCACCTTCACCGAATATCGCGGCATCTTCGAAAAAGACGCAGCTTTGTCTCGTCGTTTCCAGAAGGTCGATGTGGTCGAGCCGACCATCGACCAGACAGTGGAAATCCTTAAGGGCCTGAAATCCCGCTTTGAGGAGCACCACAACGTCAAGTACGCCGTGGCTGCGCTGCAAGCGGCCGCTGAGCTGAGTGCCAAATACATCAACGACCGCCACCTGCCTGATAAGGCGATCGATGTGATTGACGAAGCTGGTGCTGCCCAACGTATCCTGGCACCGAGCAAACGCAAGAAGACCATCAGCAAGACGGAGGTCGAGGAAATTGTGGCGAAGATCGCCCGCATTCCCCCGGCCAATGTATCGAATGATGACCGCAGCAAGCTCAAGACCTTGGAGCGTGACCTCAAGAGCGTGGTCTTTGGCCAGGACAAGGCTTTGGACGTATTGGCCTCGGCGGTCAAGATGGCTCGCTCTGGTCTGGGCAAAGGCGACAAACCGATTGGCTCATTTCTGTTCAGTGGCCCCACGGGCGTCGGCAAGACAGAAGCCGCCAAGCAGTTGGCCTACATCATGGGCATCGATCTGATTCGCTTTGACATGAGTGAATACATGGAGCGTCATGCGGTCAGTCGCTTGATCGGTGCGCCTCCTGGCTATGTGGGTTTTGATCAAGGCGGCTTGTTGACCGAAGCCATCACCAAGAAGCCGCACGCGGTGCTGTTGCTGGATGAAATCGAAAAGGCGCATCCGGACATCTTCAACGTGCTGTTGCAGGTCATGGACCATGGCTCGTTGACTGACAACAACGGCCGCAAGGCAGACTTCCGCAACGTGATCATCATCATGACCACGAATGCAGGCGCAGAGACCATGAACAAGGCCACCATCGGCTTTACCAACCCGCGCGAAGCGGGTGATGAAATGATGGATATCAAACGCTTGTTTACGCCGGAGTTCCGTAACCGCTTGGACGCGATCGTCGGATTCAAGGCTTTGGACGAAGTCGTGATCCTGCGTGTTGTCGACAAGTTCTTGCTGCAACTGGAAACCCAGTTGGCCGAGAAGAAAGTGGAAGTGACCTTCACCGACAAGCTGCGCAAGCACCTTGGCAAGAAGGGCTTTGATCCACTGATGGGTGCACGCCCCATGCAGCGCTTGATCCAGGACACGATCCGTCGTGCCTTGGCTGACGAGTTGCTCTTTGGTCGGCTGGTGGATGGTGGTCGCCTGACGGTGGACCTGGATGACAAGGACGAAGTGGTACTCGACATTCAGCCCTTGCCCAAGAAAGAGGGCAAGTCCAAGCCTGAAGAGGCTACTGCCGGCTGATCGCTTAGAAAGCTGAAAGCCCGCTGCGCAAACGCTCAGCGGGCGACAATGGCTCAGTTCTGCTGGAACTGGGCCCTTATGTTTTCTACACGGGTACGGTTGGCAGCAAAGTCTTTGCGACCGATACGACTTGCCGAGCGCACGTGAATCACGTTTTCTGCAGGGCTTAACCAGAACTCCACATCATCTGTGAACTTCAAGGTCGGTGTGGTGCTCTGAGCGTAGAGGTAGTCCGCAGTTTCAGTGACCAATACTGTTTTTGGCATGCTGCGCAGAATCCCAGCGAGTTTTTTTAGTGCCGCTTGGCCATCACCACTGAACGTGAAAGGTGCAATGTCTGCATACCCACGTAAGGGGTGATCCGGGTAGAGCTTGGCTTGGCTGCTCACACTGTTTGGCGTATTCGAAGGGGGTTTCAATCTCCCGTCTTTCACGCCAAGGTCCTGCGGTACTTTCCCGGTGAGAAAGCCGAGCTGTCCGGCAAAAAAGATCAGGGTGGGCAGTACGATTGCAATAAAACCGATGAACCAGATGGCTTTCACGAGGACTCCTTGGATGCGGTGTTTCATGGCTTGATGGTATGTGAATGCGGATGGTTTATCGAGTGGGCGTGACCGGCTGGTGACAGTGGTCGTGTGAAGAGGTTCTTCAAGGTGTTGTTCGATGTTGATATTGAGAAAAATACGTCTGTCCTGGGCATTGCTCCCGGTCGCACTGTTAGCAGGGTGTGCATCAGTGCCTTCCGTAGACAAGGGCACCGCGGTAGTCGGCCCGGATATGACTGCGCCGGCGGGTACGGTTCCCAAGCCACCGCCCAAGATCGGTCTGGCGTTGGGTGGAGGGGCCGCGCGGGGTTTTGCCCATGTAGGCGTCATTCAGGTGTTGGAAGAGAACGGCATCAAGCCGACATTGGTCACGGGTACCTCGGCGGGCAGTCTGGTCGCGGCCATTTACGCCAGTGGCAAAAATGGGACCCAGCTTCAGCGCGTGGCGGAGACCATGGAGGAGGCCGCTATTGCAGATTGGACACTGCCCATCTTCAGCCGTGGCATGTTGCGTGGTGATGCCTTGGCCAAATATGTCAACAGCCAAGTGGGCGGTAAGCTGATTGAGGAGTTACCCATGCCCTTGGGTATCGTTGCCACTGACCTCAACAATGGCAATGATGTGCTGTTTCAGCGTGGTGATACTGGCACGGCCGTGCGGGCGTCCAGTTCTGTGCCTGCAGTGTTTCAGCCGGTCAAAATCAACGGGCGTGAATATGTGGACGGAGGATTGGTATCTCCCGTGCCCGTAGCGGCGGCTCGGCGCATGGGGGCGGACTTTGTGATTGCAGTGGATATTTCCACTCCACCGGAGGGTAGCCTGACGGGCGGAACCTTGGACATCCTGCTTCAGACCTTTTCCATCATGGGCAAGAGCATCAACCGGTTTGAGCTGAGGGAAGCTGATGTGGTGGTGCGCCCGGCACTACAGGGCATCAGTAGCTCAGACTTCGGCGCCCGCAAACGCTCTATCGAAGCTGGCCGCCAGGCCATGCTCAAGTTGATTCCTGAGCTGAAGGCCGCATTGGCAGCCCGCGGCAAATAAAAAAAAGGCCCCGTTTTACAACGAGGCCTTGAAGGGATCCCTGAACCTGAAGGTTTCGAAAGGACCCGAGGAGACAACCGGTAGAAACAAAAAGTTTCTAATGACTGAATTATCTCAGGGTTTTCCCTTGGTAGCTAGTGGTTGGGACAAAAAAACCTAAATTGTTTTAGTGCCCCCACCCCAATTAGCGTTTTTTCGCAGTAGCAGCTTTGGAAGCGTTGGTCGCGGTGGCGGCCACAGCATTGAAGTTAGCTTCGGCAACTTCAGTCGCTTGCTTGACTGCTTTTTGCACAGATTCCAAAGCATTGTTGGCAGCAGCCACAGAGCTCTTCATGATGGCGACCACAGATTCAGAACCTGCAGGGGCGTTTTTGGCAGCGCTGTCGACCAGGCCGGCAAACTTTTTCTGAGCGTCAGCAGCTTGTGCTTCAGCATTCTTGGTGAATTCAGCGCCAGTGGAAGTAGCGATGTCATAGAGGTGACGGCTGTAAGCAGCAGTCTTCTCGGCCAAAGGCTGCAGCAGGCCGGATTGCAGGGCCAACAGCTCTTGGGCGTCTTTCACGCTCAACATGGTTTGTGTGTGGGTAGCGGCTTCGGCCAGAGCTGCTTTGGAAGCAGTCAGGTTCAATTCCACAATCTTTTCCACGCCTTCGAAAGCTTTGTTGGTCAAGCCAAACAGGGTTTCGATGTTGGCTTTGTGGGAAGCGATAACTTGTTCAACGGTCAGCATAGAGATCTCCAAGAGTTAAGGTAAAAAATCACCATCTGCGCCGTAAGCATCTGTCCCCGTGGACTCTATGTTGCAGTGCAGCATGGGTTGAATTATAGGGAGCTCGTGCGTCAATGCAAGCACTTTTTGTTGCACTGCAACAAATTAGTGCAAATTTCCTAATTCGGGCTGGGCGGGGCGATTTTTCACAGGCGCGTCATGAAATGTGTGGGTGCTTCTTTTGATTTATCCATCACGCCCGCCCCAATATCAGGGCTTGCAGCTGACCGAGCCGGTATCGCTGGCAAAATGGTTCACATGCAGCTGAACGCGCCCCAGAAGCCCCATACCGAGCCACGAAGTGCCTACCGGGTACTGCGCACTATCCCCACCCGTTGGAGCGACAACGACGTCTACGGCCACGTCAACAACGTGGTGTACTACAGCTGGTTTGATACCGCGGTGAATGCCTACCTGATGGAGCAGGGCGTGCTCGACATCCATGCGGGCGACACCATTGGCCTGGTAGTGGAAACTCAGTGCAACTATTTTGCTTCTGTGTCGTTCCCCGAGGTGGTGCAGGCCGGTATTCGGGTTGCCAAACTCGGTACCTCCAGCGTGCGCTACGAGATCGGCATTTTTGGTGAGGGTGAGACCACCGCCGCCAAAGGCCACTTCATCCATGTCTATGTGGACAGGCTCACCCGCAAGCCGGTCCCGCTTCCTGATGCTTTGAGACAACTACTGGAGACCTTGCAATGACTGCAGCTATCGTCGATGACGCCATCCGCTCCCGCATGTCCGCCCGGGCCTTTCTGCCCAAGGCTGTTGCCCGGGAAGATATTGAAGCCATTCTGGACGTAGCCAGCCGGGCCCCCTCCGGCACCAACTGCCAACCCTGGAAGGTCTATGTGCTGCAAGGCGCGAGCCGCGATGCACTGGTGGACAAAACCTGCGCCGCGCACGACGCTATCCGCGCCAACCCCGAGCTGGCTGCGCAGTACCAAGAGGAATACGACTACTACCCTGCCCAGTGGGTCAGCCCCTATATAGACCGCCGGCGCGAGAACGGTTGGGGGCTCTATGGCTTGTTGGGCATCGGCAAGGCCGACAAGGACAAAATGCACGCACAGCACCAGCGCAACTTCCGTTTCTTCGATGCACCGGTGGGCCTGATGTTCACCGTCGACAAGGTCATGGGGCGCGGCTCGTTGGTGGACTACGGCGCGTTTCTGCAAAACATCATGGTGGCCGCGCGGGGCCGTGGTCTCCACACCTGCCCGCAGGCGGCGTGGAACGGCTTCTCCAGCATCATCCTTCCGCACATCGGGGCAGGCGAGGGCGAGATGCTGGTCTGCGGCATGTCGCTGGGTTACGCCGACCCGGATGCGCCGGTCAACACCTTCCACACGCCCCGCGTTCCGGTGTCTGACTTCACCCGATGGATGGAGTGAACGTTATTTGAATGAAAACGGCTGCTAGCGCCCTATAAATGAGCGCAAGCAGCTCCTGAATTGATAGCAATTTCCTGGGCGGCCTTTCATGGCAGCCTGAACGCCTCATGATCATCACCAGCCTGCTGGACACCGACCTCTACAAATTCACCATGATGCAAGTGGTGCTGCACCAATTTCCCGGGGCGCAGGTGGAGTACCGCTTCAAGTGCCGCAACCCGGGTGTGGAACTGGCAGCCCATGCAGCTGAAATCCGCGAGGAAATCCGCTCGTTGTGCAGCCTGCAGTTCCAAGAGAGTGAGCTGGCCTACTTGCGGTCCATGCGCTTTATCAAGAGCGATTTCGTGGACTTTCTGGGGCTGTTTCGCCTGAACGAGAAGTACATCACCGTCACTCCCCTGGCCGATGACGAGTTAGACATCAGCATCGTCGGGCCGTGGCTGCACACCATCCTGTTTGAAATTCCGGTGCTGGCCATCGTGAACGAGGTGTACTTCCGCAACAACCAGCGTGTGCCGGATTTTGTGGAAGGGCGCAAACGCCTGGAAACCAAGATCGAGCAGTTGCGTGCAGAAGGGCTGGAAGACCTGAAGATTGCCGACTACGGCACCCGCCGTCGCTTCTCCCGCGCCTGGCATGACGAAGTGCTGCGCGTGCTCAGCGCCAAGCTCGGTACCCTGCAAAGCCCCGGCAATGCCGTGGGGCGCCCTGGCCAATTGGCCGGCACCAGCAACGTGTTGCTGGCCATGAAGCTGGGGCTCACGCCACTGGGCACCATGGCCCACGAATACCTGCAAGCCTCACAGGCCTTGGGCCCGCGCTTGCGGGACAGCCAGATATTCGCCTTCGAGTCCTGGGCCCGGGAGTACCGCGGCGACCTGGGCATTGCCCTGAGCGATGTTTACGGGATGAACGCATTCCTGCGAGACTTCGATATGTTCTTTTGCAAGCTCTTCGATGGCGCGCGCCACGACAGCGGCGACCCGTTCACTTGGGGCGAGCGCATGATCGACCACTACCTGCGCAACCGGGTCAACCCCCGCACCAAAACCTTGATCTTCAGTGACGGCTTGACCATTCCGCGCACCATCGAGCTCTACCAGCAGTTCCGCGGGCGCTGCCAGCTGGCCTTCGGCATCGGCACCAACCTCACAAATGATCTCGGCTACACGCCGCTGCAAATCGTCATCAAGATGGTTCGCTGCAACGGCCAGCCGGTCGCCAAGCTCTCCGACACACCGTCCAAGAACATGTGCGATGACGAGAAATACCTGGCCTACCTGCGCCAGGTATTTGAAATTCCGAGCCCTGTGGAAGCCCCCACCATGCCTACTACCCAACCCCCTGTTTCAGCATGACATCATCGAGTTCCAAGCCCCGCATCCTGGTCAGCCGGGCCATCTTCCCGGAAGTACTCGCCCAGTTGGAGGCGGTGTTCGAGGTCGAACACAACCAGGCGGACGCTGTCTGGTCTGCTCAGGACTTGACCGCCCGTCTGCAAGGCAAAGATGGCGTTCTCACCACCGGCGGCGAGCGCATCAGCGCCCAGCTGTTGCAGGCTTGCCCTCAACTCAAAATCTGCGCCAACATGGCCGTGGGGTTTAACAACTTCGATGTGCCGGCCATGACGGCCAGCGGTGTGCAGGGCACCAATGCCCCGGATGTGCTCACCGAGACCACCGCCGACTTCGGCTTCGCGCTGATGATGGCCACCGCCCGCCGCATGGCCGAGAGCGAGCACTTTTTGCGCGCCGGTTTGTGGAAGCGCTGGAGCTACGACATGTTTTGCGGCAGCGACATCCATGGCGCCACACTCGGCATTCTGGGGATGGGGCGCATCGGGCAGGGCATTGCGCGGCGCGGCTTCCATGGCTTCGGCATGAAGGTGGTTTATCACAACCGCAGCCGGCTCGATGCGGGGCTGGAATCCGCGTGCGGCGCGCAGTATGTAGACAAAGCCTCGCTGCTCGCACAAGCCGATCATCTGGTGCTGGTGGTGCCATACTCCGCCGAATCGCACCACACCATCGGTGCTGCAGAGTTGGCGCTAATGAAGCCCACCGCCACCCTGACCAATATTGCGCGCGGCGGCATTGTGGACGATGCGGCGCTGGCCCACGCCCTGCGCAGCGGGCAGATTGCTGCGGCCGGGCTGGACGTGTTTGAAGGCGAACCCCAAGTGCACCCGGACTTGCTGACGGTGCCCAACGTGGTGCTGACCCCGCATATCGCTAGCGCGACCCTTGCAACGCGCCGGGCTATGGCCCAACTGGCCGCTGACAACCTGCTGAGTTTTTTTGCGACAGGCGAGGTGCTCACCCCCGTGAACACATTGGGCGCCGTGCGGCGCTGACGCTGGGTGGGAGTGCACTTCACGCAAGTGCGCGCCCTGCCTTGTGTTTGGATTTGCTATTGAATTCATAGCTGTTCGCACATATTCGACGGGCGCTAGCGACCAAAATGATGCATAACTAGAAAGAAACTATGACGGAATGGATGGTGGTTGCGGGAGTGGTTTTGGGCCTCTTGCAACTCGTGTTGCTGCTGCTGTTGCGTAGCCGCGCTGGTACTGATCCCCGAGCCCATGCCCAAGAACTCGCGCAACAGGAGGCCCAGCGCCAAGAGCTGTTGGCCCGCCTGCAAAGCAGCAGCGAGCGCGTGGAGCGGGAGCTGCGTCGCGAGGTGCAAGAGAGCGCGCGCAGCGGCCGCCAGGAGCTGGCACAAAACCTTGCTACTTTCCAGCAAAGTCTGATCCAACAAACCGCCGAAGCCACCCGCACCCAGAACACCCAGATCGATACCTTCGGCCAGCAACTCGCGCTCTTGCAAAAGACCCTGTCCGACACCCTGGCCAACCAGCTCAGCGCCCTGAGCGAATCGAATGCCCGCCGCATGGCCGACGTGCGCCAGACACTCGAGGCCCAATTGGCCCAGCTGCAGACCACCAACTCTGCCAAGCTCGACGAGATGCGCGCCACGGTAGACGAGAAGTTGCAGACCACCTTGCAAGCCCGTTTGGGCGAGAGCTTCAAGCAGGTGGCTGAGCGGCTGGAGCAGGTCCACAAAGGCCTGGGCGAAATGCAGTCGCTCGCGCAGGGCGTGGGCGACTTGAAGCACCTGCTCACCAACGTCAAAACCCGCGGCATGTTCGGTGAGGCTCAACTGGCATCGCTTTTGGAGCAAGTGTTTGTGCCCGATCAGTACGCCACACAGGTTGCCACCCGTCCCGGCAGCAAGAATGTGGTCGATTTCGCCATCAAGCTGCCCGGCAAGTCAGACAACGGCGAGCCCTTGTGGCTGCCGATTGACGCCAAGTTCCCCAACGAAGACTACGAGCGCCTGCTCGACGCGCAGGGCAGGGCGGATGCCGCCGCTGCCGAGGCCGCCGGCAAGGCGCTGGAAATGCGCATCCGGCTGGAGGCCAAGTCGATTTCCGAGAAGTATGTGGAGCCCCCGCATACCACCGACTTCGCCATCCTTTTCCTGCCGACCGAAGGCCTGTACGCTGAAGTGCTGCGCCGCCCCGGCCTGATGGAGGCTTTGCAGCGCGAGTACCGCATTACCCTGGCCGGGCCCACCACCTTGTTGGCCATGCTCAGCTCGCTACAAATGGGCTTCCGGACGCTGGCCTTGGAAAAGCGCTCCAGCGAGGTGTGGCAGGTGCTGGGTGCCGTCAAAACCGAGTTCAGCAAGTTCGGCGATGTGTTGGCCAAGGTCAAGTCGCAAACTGAGACGGTGCTCAAAACCCTGGACAACGCGGAAGTACGCAGCCGAGCCATGGGGCGGGCACTCAAAAAGGTGGAGGCCTTGCCCGATACCCAGGCGCAGGCCTTGTTGCCCATAGACCGTGATGTTGATCGTGATCTTGAGCGTGATGGTGACCGGGACGCTGACGGTGCCGGCCTATGAGCGCCCTACACGCCCCAACGCATTCCGCACGTAGCGCCCCCCAAAGCCCCTGGGCGCTGTTGCGCTTGATCAGCGGCCACGTGTGTCTGCATGCCAGCATGGCGGGCATGCGACTGGCTGCGCCGCTGTGGGCCTTGCAGCAGGGCTACGGGCCGTTGGCCGTCGGTTTTTTGCTGGCCTTGTTTTCGTTGTCGCAGGTGTTTTTGGCCTTGCCTGCGGGCCGCTTTGCCGACAAGCATGGGTTGCGCAAACCGGTCTCCCGGGCGGTGATGGCGGCAATCCTCGGAGCATCCGCCGCTGCAGCCTATCCGAATTTCGCTGTGCTCTGTTTCGCGGCGCTGATGATGGGTGGCGCTACCGGCTCTGCCGCCATTGCCTTGCAGCGCCACGTGGGGCGGGCGGCGGCGGACGCCACCGATTTGCGCCGCGTGTTCAGCTGGCTGTCCATCGGGCCCGCGATCTCCAACTTTCTGGGCCCAGTGTGCGCGGGCTTGTTGATTGACCATGCCGGTGTTTGGCTGGGCGGCAAGGTGGCCGACCACAACGGCTTTGTGGCCGCATTTGCGCTGACGGCGCTGCTGCCATCGTTGGCTTGGTGGTGTGTGCGGACCACGCGGGAGCTGGAACCCGTGGTGCATGCGGGTGGCGTGCCCCCTAGTGCCTGGCCCCTGTTCAAAGAACCGATGATGCGCCGCCTGTTGCTGGTGAACTGGTTGCTCTCCAGCTGCTGGGACGTGCACACCTTTGTCGTGCCGGTGCTGGGGCATGAGCGGGGCTACAGTGCTTCGGTCATAGGCACCATCCTCGGTGCTTTTGCGGTGGCTGCCGCGGTGGTACGGGTGTTTCTGCCGCTGCTGGCGTCGCGCCTGCGCGAGTGGGCGGTGGTCACCACGGCCATGGTAGTGACGGCGCTGCTGTTCGCGGTCTACCCCTTCATGCCTAGCGCTTGGGCCATGGGCGTGTGCTCGGTGCTCTTGGGGCTGACGCTAGGTACGGTGCAACCCATGATCATGAGCACCCTGCACCAGATCACGCCGCATGCGCTGCACGGCCAAGCCATTGCGCTGCGGCTGATGACCATCAACCTCTCCAGCGTGCTCATGCCCATGCTCTTTGGTACGGCAGGTGTGGTGGTGGGGGTGTCGGTGGTGTTCTGGACCGTGGGTGCCCTGGTGGGGCTGGGTTCACACGCAGCCTGGAGGCTGCGTGCGGGGCCTCACAAAGGCAAACCGTAGAAATTGCGGATGGTGTCCCAGGCGTCCTGCGGGTCGTCGGTGTAGTGCAGCAGGTTCAGGTCTTCGGGTGATATTGCGCCTTCGTCCACCAGCACATCCATGTTGATCAGGCGTTTCCAGTAGTCCGTACCGAACAGGATGATGGGCACCGGCTTGGCCTTTCTGGTTTGCACCAGCGTGATCACTTCAAACAACTCGTCCAAGGTGCCGAAGCCGCCGGGGAAAGCCACCAGCGCTTTGGCACGCATCATGAAATGCATCTTGCGGGTGGCGAAGTAGTGGAACTTGAAGCTCAAGGACGGCGTCACGTAAGGGTTGGCACGTTGCTCATGCGGCAGGGTGATGTTCAGGCCGGGGGTGAGGGCACCCATCTCGTGGGCGCCCCGATTGGCCGCTTCCATGATGCCGGGGCCGCCACCGGTGCAGATGAACAGGCGCTCTTCGCGGGGTTTACGGGCGCTGTGGCCCGCGACCAGGCGGGCAAACAGCCGTGCGTTGTCGTAGTGCTTGGCGTTGCGCAGGTGGCGCTTGGACAGGGCGATTTGCTGTGTATCGCCAGAGGCCTCGGCAGCTTGTGCAAATGCTTCAGCATCTTCCGGTGAAGGGAATCGTGCGCTCCCGAATACCACCACGGTGTTGTCTACGCCCTGAGCGGCCTGGTCCAGGTCGGGCTTGAGCATCTCCAGCTGGATGCGAATGCCACGCGTCTCGCGGCGGAGCAGGAATTCGGGGTCTGCAAAGGCCAGGCGGTAGGCGTCCTGGTCCAGGGCGCCGCCCTGGTCGGAGTGGCTTTGCAGGTCCGCCCAGGCGTTGGCGATACGGCTTTCGTTGAGGTTTTGCGTGTTTTCCATGGCTTCATTGTGCGGCAGTTTCGTGGCACTCTGAAGGCAAGAGACGTGCCGTTTTTTGCGGCTTGTTTACGGCCATAAAAAAAGCTCCCGAAGGAGCTTTTTCTGGATGGCCCCCAAGGGCCTGTGCAGTGCGTGGATTAGACGCGTTTGCGGCAACGCGGCGGGTCAGACGCGTTTACGGTATTCGCCGGTACGGGTGTCGATTTCAACGCGGTCGCCTTGTGCCACGAAGATGGGCACGCCGATTTCGAAACCGGTGGCGATCTTGGCAGGCTTGAGCACCTTGCCGGAGGTATCACCCTTCACAGCAGGCTCAGTCCAGGTGATTTCACGTTCCACGCTGGTGGGCAGTTCCACGGAGATGGCTTTGCCTTCGTAGAACACCACTTCGGCGGTCATGCCGTCTTCCAGATAGTTCAGGGAGTCGCCCATGTTTTCGGCTTCGACTTCGTACTGGTTGTAGTCGGCATCCATCCAGACGTACAGGGGATCAGCGAAGTAGGAATAGGTGCAATCCTTCTTGTCCAGAATGATCTGGTCCATCTTGTCGTCGGCCTTGAACACGACTTCGGTACCGAAGTTGGCGATCAGGCTCTTGAGCTTCATGCGTACGGTGGCAGAGTTGCGGCCGCCGCGGCTGTATTCGGTTTTCAGGACGACCATGGGGTCTTTGCCGTGCATGATCACGTTGCCGGCGCGGATTTCTTGTGCGATTTTCATAGGGTTGCGAGGACGTTTGTCGCGTACAGCGACTGTAGGCCGCAGTCTGCGGCGGGGCATGATTTGCACCCCTTAAACCTACGCAGTTCAGGCGGCAAATTCAGCAAAGCCTCGTATTTTATCGCCTTTTCTCCACAAAACTGACTAGGCCGCTTACCAAGTCGGCCTGCTGGCGCAACCGCTCACGCCAGCCTTGTACCTGTTGACGCCATGCACTCAGCGGCAAGCGGCCCCAATCCAGCGTTGTTTGCTGGCCTGGGGCGTTGTGGATCGGTGGCAGTCCGTTCCAGGCAGCGTGTAGCTGACTCAAGGTGGCGTCTGCACCCATGCAATGCAGAAAGGCGGCGAGTTTCTCGGCGTGCGCGCCATCGTCCTGGGGGTAGATGTGCCAGACAAAAGGTTGGCCGGCCCAGAGCGCGCGGACCAGCGAATCTTCTCCGCGCACGAAGTTGAGGTCGCAGCACTGCAGCAGGGCGTCGAAGTCGGGGTGGCTCAGGGCTTCGAGGTAGTGAAGGCGCAGCGGGCCGTCCTGATGCGCTATGCCTGTCATGGCTTCTGCTTGGGGGAGCGCCTGTGCAATCGCATGCCTTGCCCGCCCCGGCGTCACCAGCAGCAAGGTGGGTGTGTCGCAGCCCATCCAGTCGGCCAAGGCCTTCGCCAGGGCGGCCGGCTCATAACAAAAGAGGCTGATCAGACGCTCACCAGACCACGCCACGCCATGCTCGGCCAGCCAGGCGCCGCGCCAGGAGTCGTCCAGCCCGTGTTGCCACGCATCTAAGCCCGGCTCCCGCAAGAGGCCTCCAGTGCCTTCGGTGAAGCCGGGGTAATAAAAATGCTTGGTCCAGCCTTTTGCAGGGCCCTGCATCACCGGTGAGGGCAGGGCGTGGCAGCGCTCCACATAGTCTTCGGCGGACAGGTACTCGAGATTGATCCAGACTGGAGGTTTGGTGCTGCTTACGGCTGTAGCTCTCGTGGAGAGTGCGCGAGCAGCTATGAATTCAGGAGCAATGTTGCATCCGAAGCCTTCAATCCAGATATCGGCCGGCGCGAGGTCGCGCAGCGTGGCAGGGTCCGCGGCTTCTTCCCATGCCCGCACGCTGATGCCGGGCCATTGGCCTTGGCGGGCTCCTGGAGCCATCCAGTCCAGCGCACTGCTGTCGTCCACCCAGAGGCGCACGCTGTGGCCGCGTTGCGCAAGGTCAGCGCACAAGCGCCAGCACACGCCAATATCGCCATAGTTGTCGATGACTTGGCAGAACACGTCCCATAGCCATGCAGGGGCTTGGGGGTGTGGTGCGGGGAGCGGGCTGGCAGGCGTGGAGGACATGCCGCCGATTGTGCACAAGGGCGCTGCGTGGGCCGACAATAGCGCCCATGAGTGATACCCATCCAGAAGAGTTGCTGCGCGAAGTGGCGGCGCTCCCATCCCTGCCCGGCGTGTACCGCTATTTCGATGCCGACGGGCAAGTGCTTTACGTGGGCAAAGCCATCAGCCTGAAAAAACGGGTCAGCAGCTATTTCCAGAAAAACCATGGCGGCACCCGCATCGGGCACATGGTCAGCAAGATCGTGCGCATGGAGACCACCGTGGTGCGTTCTGAGGCGGAGGCGCTGCTGCTGGAAAACAACCTCATCAAGACGCTGAACCCCAAATACAACATCCTGTTTCGCGACGACAAAAGCTACCCGTATTTGAAGATGACCGGCACACCGCCGGTACCCAAGAACATGGCTCCTGCCGAAGCTGCTACTCCGGCGCGCGCCCCCCAGCCGGTGGAGTTCGCCCGCGTGTCCTACTACCGCGGCGCGGTGGAAAAAAAGCACCGCTACTTCGGCCCGTACCCCAGCGCGTGGGCGGTGAAGGAGGCCATCCTGCTCATGCAGAAGGTGTTCCGTCTGCGCACTTGTGAAGACTCGATTTTTGCGAACCGCACCCGGCCCTGTTTGCTGTACCAGATCAAACGTTGCTCGGGCCCGTGCGTCGGTCATATTCAGCCGCTGGACTACGCGCAGGATGTAGCGAATGCAGAGCGCTTCCTGCGGGGAGAAGCCCAGGATGTGATGCGCGGGCTGGAGTCCCGCATGATGGCGCACGCCGAGAAGCTGGAGTTTGAGAAGGCAGCAGAGTTGCGCAACCAGGTAGCCGCTTTGTCCAATGTGTTGCACCAGCAGTCGGTGGACAACGTGTCGGACCGGGATGTGGACATCCTGGCCGTCAAGGTGCAAGGTGGCAAGGCGTGTGTGAACCTCGCCATGGTGCGCGGCGGCCGCCATCTGGGCGACCGACCTTACTTTCCTGTGCATGTGGAGGACGCCTCGGCCATGGAGTCTGCGGAAGAGGGCGTGGCCACTGCATCGGTAGAAGTGCAGGTGCTGGAAGCCTTCATAGCCCAGCACTACATCCAGGTGCCCATGCCTTCGGTGTTGGTGGTGAGTGAGCCGGTAAGCAAGGGCCTGATGCAAGCGCTGGCAGAACAAACTGGTGTGAAGGCCTCAGCGATTCATCAGCCCCGCGAGCAGCGGCGCGCTTGGTTGGACATGGCTCAAACCAACGCCGGCTTGCAGCTGGCACGCTTGTTGGCCGAAGAGGGCTCGCAGCAGGCGCGCACCCGCGCCCTCGCAGATGCCCTGGACCTGGCGCTGGAGAATTTGGACGAATTGCGCATCGAATGTTTCGACATCTCGCACACTGCGGGCGAGGCAACACAGGCGTCTTGCGTGGTCTTTCAGCACCACAAAATGCAAAACGCCGAGTACCGGCGTTTCAATATCGACGGCATCACCGGCGGGGATGACTACGCCGCCATGCGGCAAGTGCTCACGCGGCGTTACAGCAAGATTGCTGAGGCGATCCGGGAGGCCAAGTACAGCGGCACCGCGCCCAGCACTAGTGCGCGCCTGCCTGACTTGGTGTTGGTGGATGGCGGCAAAGGGCAGGTGTCCATGGCCAAAGAAGTGTTCGAGAGTTTGGGGCTGGACCTCTCGCTGATTGTGGGTGTTGAAAAGGGCGAAGGCCGCAAGGTCGGGCTGGAGGAGCTGGTGTTTGCGGATGGGCGCGACAAGGTTTATCTGGGTGCCGATTCAGCGGCCCTGATGTTGGTGGCGCAGATCCGCGATGAGGCGCACCGCTTCGCGATTACCGGCATGCGCGCTGCCCGGGCCAAGGTGCGCACCGGCGGCAGCAAGCTGGAAGAAATTCCCGGGATCGGCCCCAAGCGGCGAGCGCGCCTGTTGCAACGTTTCGGTGGCGTGCGCGGAGTGGAACAGGCCAGTGCGCAGGACATTGCATCGGTCGAAGGGATTTCTCGTGAACTCGCCGAGGAAATCTACCGGGCGCTGCACTAAGGCGTGCCACAATCCCGCCATGTTTACCACCATCCCCACCATCATGACCTGGACGCGAATTTTCGCGATCCCCCTCATCGTGGGCGTGTTCTATCTGCCCGATAGCATGGCCAGCACCCACGAACGGAACCTGGTCGCGACGGTCATGTTTGTGCTGTTTGCGCTGACGGATTGGTTAGATGGTTACTTGGCTCGCAAGCTCAACCAGACCTCGTCTTTCGGCGCATTCCTCGACCCGGTGGCCGACAAGTTTTTGGTGTGCGCCTGTGTGCTGGTGCTGGTGCACCTGCAGCGTGCCGACGTGTTTGTGGCCTTGATCATCATCGGCCGTGAAATTGCTATCTCCGCCTTGCGGGAGTGGATGGCGCAGATTGGTGCCAGCAAGAGTGTGGCGGTTCACATGATCGGCAAACTCAAGACGGTGGTGCAGATGGTGGCGATTCCGTTCTTGTTGTTTGACGGTATGTTGTTCGGGCTCATTGACACCCATGTATGGGGTGTATGGTTGATCTGGATTGCTGCAGTGCTCACGGTGTGGTCCATGGTTTACTACCTGCAAAAGGCCCTTCCGGAAATTCGCGCCCGCGCCCAATAAAGACGACTGATTTGCCATTTTGTCAACCTGTTTTGGCACGACAATCGCTCACAAATAAAAAACTTTGAAGAGTGCAGGAAGGTCGCAGATTTACGTCTAGAATTTGCCTCCGCGCTGCTCTAAAAGCCGTGGCAACATTGTGTGAGTTCGGTCGAAAATTTGTGCGTCGCGCAAATCATCCGGCACTTAACGCACCAGAAATTTAAAGAGACATCGTCTAACTCCGCTTCCGACTAAG
>RFQA01000006.1 GCA_009925925.1 Betaproteobacteria bacterium | reverse complement strand
TGCCGGTCGGCGTCGAGCCACTCGATATCGAGGACGCGATGGCCAAGCGCGGGTGATGCCTCCGACGGCCCGGCTGAAGCGCCGAACGGCAGACCGAGCCCAGCGATGGACAGGCCTAAAGATCGGACGAGGAATTCGCGCCGTTTCATGAGAGCTTTTTTTGCATGTCAAGACATCTTAGATCTATCTGCCAAGATGCAAAGAATGTAGAGCGCCATATGGGACGGAGCATCTCGCTGCGATTTCTGACAGCCCGATCATTCCCGCGAGCCGAAGCCCATTCTCTTCAGCAACCCATCACGAAGGATGTAGTGATGCCAGAGAGCGGCCACCACATGAACAAGGATGGAAGCCATCAACAGCTTTGCAAGAATGGCATGAGCCGTCCGGGCCCAGAATCCGTCGAAGGATCCCGGCAGAGGCTGCGCAGATTGGCTAAACAGGATGGATGGAAGATGGGCCTCAAGGGCAAGTGCCAAGCCGCTCCCGACCATGAGGAAGACAAGGACATAGAGCGTCAGGTGGACCCGCCGACCCACTCGTTTTGTCCAAGAAAAGCCAGTGCTTGGCGGCGCGGGCTGGTGCGTCAGTGAGCGCACGATGAGTCGAACGATCATCAGGACTCCGATCGCAAGGCCGTTGATCATGTGGCCTCTCAGGCTGTCGAGCTTTTCCGGCTGAGAATTTGGCAGGCGTTCCAGGGAGAAAGTCCCCATGATCAGTCCCAGCAGGATCATGAAACCAAGTAGCCAATGCAGCACCACCAGCGCCGCGTGGTAACGATGGATGGTCATGGGTCTTGCTGCCCTTCTGGTTCAGGTTTCGTATTTCATGGGACAAGGGCGATCGAACGTCCGATGGTCGAGTGATCGTTGAGCGCCTGGATCACTGTACGAGCCAGTGCCTCTCTAGAGACCTTTTTCAGCAGAGAGTCTCCTGACTTCATCTCTCGCGCGGCGTCCAAACTCGAAGCATCTTCCAGCATCATGGGACGCAGAGCCGTCCAATCGAGGCCAGACCGAGCCAGCAGAGCTTCGCTTCGTGTGTGGTCGACCATGGAGTGGCGCACTTGCGTCAGACCGAGAAATGCTCGTCCCCACCACGGTATGGATGACCAGCTTTCACTGGCACCAAAAGCGCTGACGTAAACAATCCGCCGAGTTTTCTGCGCATGCATCGCCTGTAGGACCGCCTCGACGGATCGCGAGGTGAGGTCCAGGGGAGATACTGGTGTTGCGAATGGTGATCGTGTTCGCCGAGATATACCCAAGCACACCGCCACTGCATCTGAGTCGACCATCGCCCGAGCCACATCCTTGGGATCCGTGGGGTCACCGATCGAATGTTCGTGCGCAGGGTCAAGTCGAGATGCGGCGGCTTGGGATCGAACAAACGCGTGCACCCCCCAACCGGCCTCTTGTGCAAGCCTGTAAACATGTTGGCCAGTCGCACCCGACGCGCCTAAGACAAGCAACTTCATACTCACTCCCTACGCATCTGGCACGACCACATCAAAAGTACCGCTCGGGTGAGCGCCTTCGAGCTTTGAGAGACGCACCAGCATCCGGTCGCGCAGCTGCGGGTCGTCTATTCTGCTGACGAAACTGTCGCGCTCATTTCCGGGGGCGCCCGCAAACCAGACCTCGGTTGCAAAGGGCGTCAGGCCCGGGCCTGAAACCCGAAGATGAATGTGAGCCGCGCGCTTGATCAAGCCGCCGTAGCGTGCGTAACCCTCGGGCCGAATGGTGGTGAATACGTAGCGTCCTGCGGCGTCGGTGCTGACTACGCCGTAGCCTGCAAAACCCGGATCCTTATCTGCCGCCTTCTCGACGACGTAATGGCCACGGGCGTCAACTTGCCAGATTTCGACTCGAATTCCTGGAAGAACTTGTCCCGCAGTGTTCATCACGCGGCCGCTCAAACTGATCTTTTCCCCCTCGCTCTGTTTGCCACCGGGGCCGATCGTCAAATCGTTGCCCTCGGGCAAAGGACTCAGGGCCTTGGCCCCGAAGAAGGGCAAACCCATCGGCTGCGGCGGGTAGAAAGGTCCAACAGTAACAGCGGGTGTGGGCTTGAGCTTCGTGGACGCTCCCGCAACCAGCGGCGCCAACATGAATATCCGTGCGAGCCAGCCGATGAATTTGCGGCGATCATCATGGGAAAATTGCGTCATGGTTTTAACGGAGACTTTTGATGGCCTCAAGGATAGGTATCAAGGCGTCGCAGCGTGCGCCTGAAAGTACGTCACTTGATGCCGAGCGTTCACCTAAAGCGCAGCTGATCGGACAGGTACTGGATACCTTGCGTTTCCAGGGCTGGACTTTTTGCATCAGCGAACTGAGATCACCTTGGGCGTTCAAGCTCCCTGGCGATCGTCTGGCTGCGCTGCATGCGGTACTAGAGGGGGAGTGTGTTGTTCACCTCGCCGGTCAAAAAGATTACGCTCGGCTTGGTGCTGGAGACATCGTGCTGCTGCCCCGTGACAACGTTCACGCGGTCGCAGACCGTCCGGGCAGAGCAGCCGTTCCGGTTGAGGCGGTGGCTGCGATTGACCGGCGTGACCGTATCGCGACGACCTTTACCCACGACGGTGGGGGAGCACTGACACGCTTGCTGACGGCGAGTTTCATCAGCGACGCCCCAATGGCCAAGGCTATCGTATCGGCACCCCCGGCCATGGTGGTTTTACGCCACGGCAGTGCAGGCAGTGATCGCATCTCGGCCATGCTCACACTGGTCAGGCAGGAAGCATCTCAGGCCGCAGGCGTGTCATCGGCTGTGCTGCGTCGAGCCGCCGAGATCCTTTTCATTCAGACCTTGCATCGAGCCTTGATGGATGTTCAAGCTGACAGCGGTTGGCTGGCCGCCGCTGCAGACGAAAGATTGACGGGTGCCTTGATTGCCATGCACACGCGACCTGAGCATCGCTGGACCTTGGCGGAACTGTCACAGCTTGCCCACTTGTCCCGAACTGCATTTTTTAATCGTTTCCAGGCGCGCCTTGGGCAGACTCCAGGTGAATATCTGCAGTGGTGGCGTCTCCAATTAGCCGCCCAGAGGCTGAGGGAGACGCAAGAAAGTGTCGGTGAGATCGCGATGACGGTTGGCTACGAAAGTGCTTCCGCATTTGCGCGTGCTTTCAAGCGAGCGACAGGGCATTCGCCCAACGACTTTCGATCAGCGGTTTTGAATGATCGGTCGATTGGGTGAACGAACGGCTCAAATCGCCCCTCATGGGCGACCCAGAACATCCGACGATTTCACGTGTCCATGATGTTGCCAAGTTTGGTGTCAAGGCGGGTGCCTGCACCCAAGCTAATGCTGTGACCGAAAACCAAGGGGGCCATGCACCTGTCACAAAGCCTCTTCGTCCCTTGTCTAAGTCTTCGGATGGGCCAAACCGGCCCCGTCGTAAAGGAGACTTTTATGGCAGGTTTCAGGTCTTTCGCAGCCGCAGCCACTGTCGCAACCGCAGTGTCTGCCCTCAGCATGCCAGCCATGGCTGAGCAAACCTTTGGGGTTGGTTTTTCGGCGAGTTCGCCCGTTGCAGTTATCGTGAAGGTTCCGACGCCCTGGTATGCCCCCCGGTTCTTGGTGACGAGCAAGATGCGCGACACCATCCCTCAGTACCAGGCGATTGCAGGACTGAACTTCAAGGCCTTCTCCTTTGCAAAGTCCGATGGGCACTACGGTGGGATCTACCTTTGGAAAGATCTTGACGCTGCTCGAGCCTGGTTCACCCCCCAGTGGTTCGAGCGGGTTAAACAGGAACGCGGGGCGGCGGCCAATGTGCGGGTCGTCGAGGTGGTGCTAGCCCTGGACAACACGCCCGGTGGCACGCCGGCCAACGCCAACAGTTCCGCTGTCGCCACGATGGTTGAGATCCCTGTACCGGCGGGCGTCAGCAAAGAGCGGATAGCGCAAGGCTTTGCTACAGCCGTGCCCGGTTTTCAGAAGGTGCCCGGCCTTCTGCGCAAGTACTTCATCACAACCGCCGACGGGAAATTCGGAGGCATCTACATTTGGAAAGATGAAGCGAGTGCTAACGCCTGGTTCACGCCGGCTTGGCGCGACCGCGTGCTGAAGGAATATGGTCAGCCCGCGAGTTTGGAGTGGTTCGACACACCCATCCTGCTGCCCGGCCAGGATGCGGGCGGGGCATGGGTGAAGGGGGCCAATTCATCTTGAAGATCTGCGAACCTGATGCCGCGACGCTGCGCGATGCACTCGCGGGGAGCCTAGAGGCCGTGGATTCCTTGATCACGGCGATTCAGCCTGGCATCTACAAGTTGGCCGTGCACATACTGGGCCACCGCGACGACGCGGCCGATGCCACGCAAGAAATCCTCCTCAAGGTCGTCACGCACCTGTCTGGGTTCCGGGCTGAATCGGCCTTCGCGACCTGGGTATGGCGTGTGGCATACAACCACTTGATGACGGCTCGAACGCGCAAGGCCGAGTCACCGGAGGTCTCGCTCGATGGAATCGCCGAACATCTCGGGCAGGGTCTGGAGTTCGCCGCAAGACTGGCTCACGACAGAGGCGAGCCCGGCCCCTTGAGTCCGCAAGACAAGCTCGAGGCGCGACAAGTCGCCCTGGCCTGTACGCAGTCGATGCTGATGGCACTGGACCGTGAACAGCGTCTGGCCTATGTGATCGACACCGTGTTTGACCTTGACTCGCGCGAGGCTGCGGCGGTGATAGGAATCTCCCCCGAGGCCTACCGTCAGAGGCTGTCACGTGCGCGTTCGCGCCTGGATGCGTTCATGAGCAAGGCTTGCGGTCTGGCCAACAGCGAGGCGGCTTGCCGCTGCGAACGACAGCTGCCCGCTGTTCGTCACTTGGCCAAGGTGCGCGGACCAGACAGCGGCGCTGTGGTGGCCCTGCACAAGCCGGAGTTGGACGAAGCCGAGCGGCACTTCGCCTCGTTCACACGCTTGACCGATGCGGCAGCGATCTTGCGCGCGCATCCAGACTACCGGGCGCCGCAGGCGCAGCGCGCCGCCATACTGGCCGTGCTCAGACAGGAGGGTTTCATGCAGCGCGAGCAACCCCAATGACACCTCAGGCCGTGGGTGGCGAACCGGTCGAATTGCGGACCGCTGACGGTACGGATCTTCAGGGGGTGCTGTATCGGCCAACGGGGCAGCACCGTCGCGCGGTGCTGGTCGCGGGTGGTCTGGGCATACCGCAGCGCTTTTACGCGCCCTTCGCCACCTGGCTCGCTCAGCGCGGGCATCTTGTCATGACCTTCGATCTGAGAGGCATCGGTGCTTCGCGCGGGCCTGAACACCGTTGGTCTCTGCGGGGCTTGGACGCCGACATGCTGACCTGGGCGCGTCAGGACTTTCCCGCCGCCGTGCAGGCCTTGTCGGACATGGTCAATGAAGATTCAATCGTCCTGATCGGTCACAGCTTGGGCGCTCACCACGCTGTGATGACGGATGCCCACACCCAGGCCCGTATCGAAATGTTGGTGTCCGTTGCGGCCGGGTCGGGATACTGGCGCGACTGGGCAGCGCCGTCGCGCCGTGTGGCACCCCTGATGCTTCACCTGGCTGCACCGTTGCTCACGCCCTTGCTGGGCTATTTCCCGGGCAAGGCCCTGCGCATGGTGGGCGACTTGCCTGGACCTGCCATGCGGCAGTGGACCCGCTGGTGCCGGCATCCTGGCTTTGCCTGGGGTGCCGAGCCAGATCTCGTGCAGCCGAGTCTGCAGTCGGCACGCTTTCGTATCGAGGCCTTCAGCTTTACCGACGACGCCGCGATGACTGAGAACTGCACGCGCAAGTTGTTGACCGCAACGCCCAATGCACCATCAAAGCTTATCGTGGTGAAACCGGGTGACAGGGGCCTGGCCAGGATCGGACATGCAGGCGCCTTCCGACGTGAGGCGGCTGATGTACTTTGGCCAATGTTTGAGGCTGCTGTCCTAAACGGGTGACAGCCAGATGCGGCTCGATCATGAGTTCGAATCCCCGACCCCACCAAAAAAAGGGGGTCAAAAAACTGAGCAAGTTATTTATACAATCCCTTCTGACCCGCCAAATGATGAAGCCTGCAGCCCGAATGGGTTGCAGGCTTTTTTCATGCGTTGACCGCTTACGCGCTAAGGCCGGTCCAGGTCAATAGTGCCCATGTCACCACGTACAAGGTTGCCCCCACGCCGAACCCATAGGCGGCCCAGCTACCTAGAAATCGCTCTGCGAACAAACCCATCAAGGGAATGAATTGCTGGGCATGCACGCCCAGAAAATGGGATGGCCGGATGTCTTTGTGCAAATGCCACCCAAGCAGTGGTAGACCTTGCCCCGCAGGTGGCTGGTTACCCCCCAAAAGAAAACCACTGACTGTCGCCAGCACAAAGGTGAGCAATAGCCCGACGACGACACCGAGTGCGGCAACCGGAGTTGTCCATGAGTCCTGCAGCTTCCAGATTTCCCAAGCCAGCCATGCTTGCGACGCTGTCAGGCCCACCGCCGCAATTCCCATGAGGCCGAAAAGCAGTGCGTGAACAGGGTCGCTGGTGTTGTAGTGCGAAGCCTCCCCCCGGGAGCCCTGGTAGGTGATGTAGGCCACCTCGAACAGCGAGGTCACGATGAGCAATGCCGCAATCCAGGGGAAAGCGCTCCCGTTTGCCACTGCGCCTCCGGTCAGGTCTGTGAGCCACACGGTGGTCCATGCAAACACCGCAGTGGCGGCCATGAATTTCATGGGCTTGATCCAGACGCCGACCTCTCTCAACGTTCGGGAGTCATAGAGAGATATGCAGTAGGTGATGGCGAGCGCCAATGCCATCAAGCTGCCATAGGCGATCAGTACTTTGCTAGGCAGGCTCCAGTCAGACCACTGCGCGTATGCCCATGAAGGCCATTCATTCATCGCCGGCAGAGACATCTTTTCTTCCTTGAAGTTGACGCTGTCTACCATTTTTATTTAGGATGTTGACAGTGTCAACTCAAAAGGATCGCCATGTCTACCCTGGAGCAAGAATTCGCAGCACGCTATGGCCCCTATGCCCTGGTGACCGGCGCCTCTGAGGGCATTGGTCGCAGTTTTGCCATGGAATTGGCCAAGACCGGTCTTCATCTGGTGCTCGTAGCGCGACGGGCAGACCTTCTGCAGGCACTGGCGAAGACGCTGGAGGCTTCCTATGGTGTGCGCTGTCTGGTGATTGCTGCTGACCTGTCCCGCTCCGAAGATGTGGATAGTCTCTACCAGCAGATACAGGCGCTGGACATCGGTCTGGTGGTGTGTAACGCCGGATTCGGCACTGCCGGCAACTTCCTTGATGGTGATCTGCCCACTGAGATGAATCTGCTTCGTGTCAATTGCGCGGCAGTGACCACCATGGCGTATCGATCGGGTCATCAGCTTCGGGCACGGGGCAAAGGCGGTCTGGTGTTGTTGAGTTCCATTGTGGCCACGCAAGGCGTGCCGCGCTCCGCCCACTATGCAGCCTCCAAAGCGTATGTTCACACCCTGGGTGAGGCGTTGCGGCATGAATGGAAGGGCAGTGGTGTCGATGTATTGATCGTCGCCCCCGGCCCCGTAGCCACCGGTTTTGCCGTACGCTCGCGCATGCAGCTCTCCAACGCCGCAGATGCGGATGTCGTGGCGGCTGAATCGCTCAGGGCCTTGGGCCGTCAAGCGGTAGTTCACCCGGGCTGGCTGGCGAAACTGCTGTCCTTGGCTTTGTCCACCGCGCCAAGATCGCTCCGCGTCAAGATCATGGGCATGGTCATGCGTGGAATGACCCAGCAGCTGCCCTCCTGAAGGCGTCTGACTGCATGGCCAAATCCATCAATGAGCTCGACCTGAAGGAAGCCTGCATCCAGGCGGCCCGGGAAGTCATTGCAGAGCATGGTGTGGAGGGCTTGAGCATGCGCGATGTGGCGCGAAAGCTGTCCGTTTCGCACCAGGCCCCATACCGCCATTTCCCGAGCAGAGATCATTTGCTGGCAGAAATCATGCGGCGGTGCTTTGAAGACTTTGCTTTTTTTCTGGACTTCAGTTCCAAGGCGTATGAAGCGGATGCCTTGCGGGGCATGGGGGAGGGCTATCTGGCCTATGCCTCTGAAAAGCCGCTGGAATATCGACTCATGTTCGGTACGCCCTGGCCCGAGCCTGCATCGCATCCTGAATTGGTGCAGTGCGCGACGTATGCGTTTGACTTGCTCAGGCAGCACCTGCTCAAGCAACATGGTTTGCATGTCGATGCACACCAAAAGGCCGAGCAGGAGGCCTTGTGTATCTGGTCTGCATTGCATGGTCTGGCCAGCCTCAATCAGTCCCACGCGCTCCAACATGTCGCGTTGTCGAATGGTGTACGGGAGCATTCGCAAGACTTCATGATGGGAATGATTCGCCTGGTGTTGACCCGACGCCCGCGCTGAGCTGCGCTGCAAAGCGTGTGTCGGCAGGGTGTGGCGGGTATTCACGGTGCTGTTCAATGCTTAAGGGCGGGCGCCGGCACTGGCTTGACACGGGAGGGCGTGGAACAATGCTGGCATGTTCCGCCGTTTTTTTCTTCTGGGCCTCGCTTCTTCTCTGTGTGCGCAGGCAGTGTTCGCGCAGCTGCCTAAACGCGACTTGACCGTGGAGTTGCGTCAGGTGGAGGAGGGGCGGGAAGACGGCGCTATGCGCTTGGGCACCAAGCCCGATGCGCCCTTGATGGCACCCCAGAAGATTCAGGTCCGCAATGGCGAAAAGGGCAGCCTGCGCATGAACCAGTCCGTGCCCATGCAGTGGGTGCAGTCCACCAATAGCCAGAGCAATAGCATCAGCGCGGGCGGCACCTCGGTTAGCAGCAGCGGGGGCGGTGTCACGCAGTCCGTGCAGTGGTTCGACGTGGGCCAAAGCATCACGGTCACGCCGCGCTGGCCCGGCGGCAACAAAGATGCGACGGTAGAAGTCGATGTCCAGCAAGCCGATATGGCAGTGCGCAATAACGCCGACATGCCGCGCCAGACCCGCAACCAGCTCAGCACCACGGTAACCACGCCTTTGGGCCAGTGGGTCACGATTGCCGCCACAGGCAACGCTCCGGCTCGCCAAGGCAGTTTCAGCAGCGAGGGCAGCGCCGAGGCTCGCCGCCTGTTGCAGGTGCGGGTGCTGGCCCCCTGAGTGCGCTCAGATAGCCCCCGGGTGCCCGTGCATGTTTAGCGGGCCAGCGGGTTGGGCGTGGGCTCCGCCACCTTGTGCAAGGTGTTGCGGTCGGTGTGGTGGAAGGGCTCGTCGCGGCCCAGAATCTGGAGCACCGTGTCTTCGTCATAGCTCCAGGTGCCATCGGCGTGGATGGTTACCTTGATGCGGAATTCGGTGGTCTTGAAGGCGTGCTGCAAAAACGGCGCGGAGCAAATGCCGTAGGTGTCCAGCCCGTGGGTGGCGACCAGCTCAAACTCGGTGGCATCGGCGTTGGCTTGTCCTGCCGCCATGGCCACCTGCCCGCGCGGAATGGTCAGCGTATGGATGATGGTGCCGGTGGCTGGCTCCCACAGCCAATAACCTACCTGGTCATGGTAGG
The DNA here is from genome assembly GCA_009925925.1 of Betaproteobacteria bacterium. Taxonomy (GTDB): domain Bacteria; phylum Pseudomonadota; class Gammaproteobacteria; order Burkholderiales; family Burkholderiaceae_C; genus Allorhodoferax. The sequence goes on along the minus strand of RFQA01000006.1, from coordinate 33,345 downwards.
TCTTGACCTGGTCCGGCTTGGTGACATGGGTGTGGTAGCGCAGGCCGTAGAGCAGCTGCGGGCCGTTGGTTTGCGGGTCTATGGGCTGCAGCTCGATGCGCTCGTGAAACGCCTGCTTTTTGGGGCCTTCGGCTTTGGGCTTCACATCCAGACCGCGCATACCTTCCCAGACGCCTGCCATGCCTCGCAGCGGGCCTAGGTTGGCTAAGGTGTTCACATCAACCGGATGCGGTTCGGTGTAAATGTCTTTGGGAAAGTCACTCATGGTCTTGCTCCGTCCGGTTGGGGGTTAAATCGACTGCTAGCGCTCGTCGCTACTGCGCGGGTAGCTATCAAATAAATAGCAAGTCAGCCCTGTGCCTTGGCTGCCTTTTCTTTGGCGGCTTCAGCGGCAGCGGCTGCCAGTGCATCCAAGGCAGCGCTTGCGGCTGCCACGCCTGTAGCATCCACGGGCTCCAACAAGGATTGCAGTCCGGGGAGCCCGGCAGCGCCTTCACGCTGCAATTGCGCAATGGTCTGACCTGCGTCTTTGCCGGATGCGAAGGCCTTGCTTTGCAGCAACACCGTCCCATCGGCCGCGGCGAGCTTGAAGTAGAACTGGCCGTCTTTTTCGCGGTATTGCTTAAAAGTTGCCAGCGCGACCTTGTCTGCTTTGGCTGCGCCGGTCTGTGCCGTGGCACTCAATCGGCGCAGGCCCACGGCGCTGCGTAGCTGGGTCATGAAAGGCGTGGCAATGGCGCGCGCTTTGGCCGCACCGGCCAGCAACAGAGCCTCCACCTTTTCAGGGTGCGCCATGTAATCTTCGTACGCCGAGCGCATGGGTGCAATTTCCTGGTCAATGCGCTCAAAGAGCATGGTTTTGGCGTCGCCCCAGGCAATGCCGTCGGCATACGCCTGGCGCAGCTTCGCGGTCTCTTCTTCCGAGGCAAACGCTTGGTAGATCTGGAACAGGGCCGAGCCCTCGGTGTCCTTGGGCTCGCCAGGTGCGCGCGAATCAGTCTTGATGCCGGCAATCAGCTTCTTGAGTTGTTCGCGGCTGCTGAACAGCGGAATGGTGTTGTCGTAGCTCTTGCTCATCTTGCGGCCGTCCAGGCCGGGCAGGGTGGCGACTGATTCTTCAATCTCGGCCTGAGGCGCTACAAAGTGCTCGCCGTAGCGGTGGTTGAAGCTCGCTGCCATGTCGCGCGCCATTTCGATGTGCTGAATCTGGTCCCGCCCCACGGGCACCTTGTGCGCGTTGAACATCAAAATGTCCGCGCCCATGAGCACCGGGTACATGAAAAGGCCGGCGGTTACATCGGCATCCGGGTCCACGCCCGCAGCGGTGTTTTTGTCCACCGAGGCCTTGTAGGCATGGGCGCGGTTGAGCACGCCCTTGCCGGTCACGCAGGTCAGGAACCAGCAGAGTTCCGGAATCTCAGGCACATCCGACTGGCGGTAAAAGGTCACATGCGAAGGGTCCAAGCCCGCGGCCAGCCAGCTCGCGGCAATCTCCAGCGTGGAGCGCTGGATGCGTTCAGGCTCGTCGATTTTGATGAGCGCGTGGTAGTCCGCCAGAAAGTAAAAACTCTCCACGCCCGGCGCCTTGCTTGCGCGCACGGCGGGGCGGATGGAGCCCACGTAGTTGCCCAGATGCGGGGTGCCGGAGGTGGTGATGCCGGTGAGGAAGCGAACAGTACTCATGGGTGCAAATCTATCAGTCGAATCAGGGTGGGCGCTTCAGCGCGCCAACATGGAAAAAGGGGTGAGCAGCAAGTCCAGCAAGCCGAAGGTCAGCGACATCACGGGCTGCATCCACACTGCGCTGAGCACACCGGCAATCACCAGCGCCATCACAATGAAGAAGCCCCAAGGCTCAATGCGCGAGAAGGCCATGGCCTGCTTGAGCGGCAGCAGCCCGACCATGATGCGCCCGCCGTCCAGCGGGGGCAGGGGGAAGAGGTTGAACGCGAACATCACTACGTTGACCAGCACGCCGCCTTCGCACATTTTCAGGAAGAAGGGCTCGGTCACACCGGCTCCGCTGAGCAGGTACATGCCAATGCCCCATGCCAGCGCCATGGCCAAGTTGGCAACCGGGCCAGCCAGGGCCACCCAGATCATGTCGCGCTTGGGGTTGCGCAAATTTCCAAACCGCACGGGTACCGGTTTGGCATAGCCGAACAAAAAGGCGCCGGAGGTCGCAAAGTACAGCAGCAGCGGCATCAGGATGGTGCCTACCGGGTCTATGTGTTTGGCGGGGTTGAGGGTGATGCGCCCCAGCATGGCAGCGGTCTTGTCGCCGAAGTAGAGGGCCGCATAGCCGTGAGCCGCTTCGTGCACGGTGATGGCAAATAGCACCGGCAATGCGTAGATGGCGACAGTTTGGATCAGGTTGGCAATGTCCACAGGGGAGGTTTTCTCAGTTGGTCAGGGGAGGGCGGTGAAATCAGGATACCCCGCCGGCTTCAGAGCCCGAGCAATGCGGGGTCTCCGCCACCTTGGCGGATCAGTTCCGGCTCATCGCCGGTCAGGTCAATGACGGTGGTGGGTTCCAGCGCACAGGCACCTGCATCGATGACGGCAGCGATCTGGTGCTCGTAGCGTTCGCGTATGTCCTGTGCGTCGTTGAGTGGCTCGGACTCGCCCTTTGCTATCAAAGTAGTAGCAAGTAGCGCAGATCCGTAGTGCGCCAACAGCTCCTGGAGCACTTGGTGCTCTGGCACCCTCAGACCTATGGTCTTGCGGGAGGGGTGGCTCACCCGGCGCGGCACTTCTTTGCTGGCTTCCAGGATGAAGGTGTAGGCGCCGGGTGTGGCTGCCTTGAGCAGGCGGTATTGCTTGTTGTCCACCCGCGCGTAGTTGGCCAGTTCACTCAGGTCGCGGCACAGCAGCGTCAGGTGGTGCTTGTCGTCCACGCCACGGATGCTGCGCAACTTGTCGGCCGCAGCCTTGTCGTCCAGGTGGCAGACCAGTGCATAGCTGGAGTCGGTAGGCACGGCCAGAATGCCGCCTTTTTCCAGCAGGGCGATGGCCTGCTTGAGCAAGCGGGGCTGGGGATTGTCGGGGTGAACTTCGAAATACTGCGCCATGGCGGGGTGGCGCCAAAGCGCCGGTCCTCAAAGGTTGTCGGGTTACTGGATGCGTGCGCTCAGCAATTCCCACACAGGGGTCAGGCCACCCGGCAAATAGGGCAGGGTGCCCAGTTCGGTGTGGCTCTCCAGTGGGCTGTGAAAATCGCTGCCGCGCGAGGCCGCCAAGCCGAATTCCTTGGCGGTGCCCGCGTAGGTCACGTATTCGGCTGCGGAATGGCTCCCGGTCACGACTTCCACGCCCTGGCCGCCGTGACCCTTGAATTCGGTGAACAAGGCGAATTCCTCGTTCGGACTGAACTTGTAGCGCGCCGGGTGCGCGATGATGGCCATGCCACCAGCTTGCGTAATCCATTGCACGGCGTCCTTCAGGGTCGCCCATCGGTGGGGCACATAGCCCGGTTTGCCTTCGGTCAGGTACTTGCGGAAGACTTCATTGGTGTCCTTGCAGGCCCCGGTCTCAACCAGAAAGCGGGCGAAGTGGGTGCGCGAAATCAGTTCGGGGTTGCCGACAAACTTCAGGGCACCCTCAAAGGCGTCTTTGATGCCGACTTTGGCCAGCCCGTCGGACATTTCCATGGCCCGTTCTTTGCGTCCGCCGCGGGTGCGTTGCAGGCCATGGCGCAAATCGTCATTCTCAGCATCAAAGCCCAAGCCGACGATGTGCACGGTCTGATGCAAAAACGTGACCGAAATCTCCACCCCGGTGAGGTAGCGCATGCCTTGGGCGTGCGCGGCGTCACGGGCGCGTTGCAGACCGCCGATCTCGTCGTGGTCGGTCAGGGCCCAGAGTTCCACGCCGTTGGACTTGGCGCGTTCGGCCAGGGCTTCCGGGGTGAGCGTGCCATCGGACACCACAGAGTGGCAATGGAGGTCAGCGTTGAGTATGTTGGTCACCGCTTCATTTTAGGCGCTGCCCCCACCTGCACTGCCGCAGGGGGCTTAAAACGGCACGGGCGCGGTGAATTCCACCACCTGAGCGCTGACCGGGTGGGGGATGGACAAGGTGCGGGCATGCAGTTGCAAGCGGTCTGACAGGGCCAGTGCCTCCGGGGTGGCGTACAACGTGTCGCCCAGCATGGGGTGGCCCAGGGCCTGCATGTGTACGCGCAGCTGGTGGGTGCGGCCGGTCACCGGCTCCAGTTCAACGCGCGAGCAGCCGCGGACAGCGTCCACGGCCGTGCAGCGCCACCGGGTCAGGGCTTGCTGGCCTTCGGCATGGTTGACGGTGCGTTTGGGGCGGTTGGGCCAGTCCACCAGCAAGGGCAGGTCAATCTCCTGCCAATCGTCACTCACCGGCAGCAGGCCGATCACTACGGCCTCGTAGCGCTTGTCCACCAGCCGTTTTTCGAACGACAGGTTGATGGCCCGTTGGGCATTGACACCGCGTGCCATGACCACCAGGCCCGAAGTGTCCCGGTCCAGCCGGTGCACGATCAGGGCTTCCGGGTACACGTCTTGCGCACGTTTGCTCAGGCAGTCCTGCTTGGCCTCCCCCCGGCCGGGTACCGTCAGCAGGCCGGCGGGTTTGTTGAGCACCAGCATTGCATCGTCTACGTACACCACGGGCAGCTCGGTCTGGGCAGGCGGGTTGTAGTGGTCGTCAGGGCTGTGCATCGGGGTGGCTGATCAATCGTTGCACGGTTTCGCACAGCTCGTTCACATCATTGGGTTTGTAGATGAGGGCGCTGGCGCCTTCTTGGAGGGCACGTTGCTCAATTTCCGGAGTGACATAGCCGGAGGCCACCGCCACGGGCAGGTCGGCACGGATGGCTTTGGCATCCCGCAGCAAGTCCAGGCCACTGTAGCCCGGCATGTTGTAGTCGGTGACCAGCAAGTCGTAAATCTCGGGTTGGCTGCGCAGGGCGGCTTCGGCCTCCAGAGGGTCGGTAAACACCGTGACCTTGAAACCCTTGCGGGTGAGTACCCGGTTCACCAGAAAAACCAGTGCCTGGTCATCGTCCACATACATGACGTGCCGGCCGCGACCTTCTACTTCGGTGACCGGCTCGGGTTCCGAGGCCTCTACCGGTGCGGCACCTGTGGCGGGGAAGTACAGGGTGAATACGCTGCCCTCGTTGGGGGCGCTCTGCACATCGATACCCCCCTGGTGGGTTTGCATGATGCCGTGCACCACGGCCAAGCCCAACCCGGTGCCCTGGCCCACCTGGCGGGTGGTGAAAAAGGGCTCGAAGATGCGCTCAATGGTTTGCTGGCTCATGCCGCTGCCCGTATCGCGCACGCGCAAAGTCACATAGCGGCCCGGGGGCACGCCGATGCGGTCATTGAATGGCAGTGAGAGGGTCGTAGTACCCAGTTCAATGGTCACGGAGCCTTTGTTGTGCCCCAGCGCAAGGATGGCGTTGGTGCACAGGTTCAGAAGGGCCTGCTCGACCTGGGTCGCATCGGCCAGCACCAAGGGGCAACCCTCGGCCACTACCAATTTGAAATCCACGCCTGGCGGAATGGCCACGCGCACCAGGCGCTGGGTCTCGTGAATGACTTCGGCCAGCTGGATGGGTACCCGCTTGGGCGGCTCATTGCGGCTGAAGGTCAAAATCTGGCGCACCAAATCGCGGGCGCGCCTGCCGGCTTTCTCGATCTCTACCAGGCTCACGAGGGCGGATGACCCTGCAGGCGTGTCCTGCTTGGCCAAATCCACGTTGCCCAGAATGGCGCTCAGGATGTTGTTGAAGTCGTGCGCAATGCCGCCGGCCATGGTGCCCATGGCCTGCATTTTTTGTGATTCACGCAGCTGGGTTTCCAGCGCAATACGCTGGGCTTCAGCCAGCTTTTTGGAGGTGAGGTCGCGCGCAAAAATGGTGGTGATGGAGCCCTGCATGCCCGGCTGTCCGCGCATGGCAATGGCGTTGGGGTCGTCTGAGCGAAAGGGCGTGCGGGTACGCAAGCGGCGCTCCAGCGACACACTGATTTCCACATAAATTTGTTTACCACCCAAAGTGGTCGCGGTGAATTCGCCCAGCATGGCCTGTGCGGGCACATTGCCCTCACTCAGGGCTTTTTCCACATCCGGCAAAAACTGCCCCAAGCGGGCGCCAAAAGCCTGCTCCGCCGGGCATTCAAACAAGGCGGTCGCTGCCGGGTTGAAGACGGTAATGTGTTGTTTGTCGTCGATACACAAAATGGCATCCAGCGACGAATTAATGATGGCCGCCATGCGGTTTTCGCTCAGCAGCAGGTCCTCGTTGCGCTGGCGCAGAACGGCCGCACTCTCCAGAAGGGCATGGCGCTGGGTGAGCAGCGGCCCTTGGTCAATCACGGCGCAAATGAAATGCGCCAGATCGTCGCTGGGGTTCTCGATGCGGGCAATGTGCAGATCGCCGGTGAACGTGCCTTGTGTGCCGGATAGGAACTGCACTTCATTGACTTCGCTGGTACCTTCCTGGCGCGCGCTGGAGAAGGCCACTGCCACTTCATCTGTGTGTTCGGGACCTACAAAAGGCAGCAGGAAGTTCAGGGGCGGGTCGTTTTCCAGCGGCTGGAACAGGCGCAGTGCCATGGCATTGCTCGCCAGCACCAGGCCACCCTCGTCTACCACCATCAGGGCCAACGGCACATTGGAAAACAGGGTGGCAAATCGCTCCGAGGCGCCTTCAGCTTCCTGCTGCGAGTAGCGAAGCGCCTTGTTCTGGATTTCCAGTTCGGCCTGGTATTTGCGCAGGTCCTCAATCATTTGAGACGGCGCATAGCCGTCGATGATCATGTGCTGGCCTGCACGACCCTCCGCCCAGGGGGCGGGCACCGTCCGCAGGTTGAATTGTGGCCTGCGGTTACGGGGGAACGAAGGCATCAGCGGCGAACCACTTGGTCACCCGGCTGGTAATCAGCAGCTTTCAGCGGGCTGTGCGCAGCAATGAAGCTGCGCAGTACATCCGCATCCACAAAGCCGGTGTCCACGTAGCTGGGGTGCCCCACCACTTTGGGGTAACCGTCGCCGCCAGCGGCTACAAAGTTGTTGATGGCCATGCGGTATTTGCCAGCGGGATCGATCGCTTTACCTGCCACGCTGGCTTGCAACACCGCACCTTGGTCGATGACAAGGCGTATGCCTGCAAATTGCGGGAAGGCACCAGAGCCCGGGGTCATTTTCGCAATCGCACCCAAGTAATCCATGACTTCCTTGCCCGTGAAATCTACCAGGGCAACGGTGTTGCCGAAGGGATGCACGGTGACTACGTCTTTGTAAGTGATCTTGCCGGCAGGCAGCGACTCGCGCACACCACCCGCATTGACCACGGCAAAGTCCGCCTTGGTTTTCTCCATCATGGATCGGCCGATCATCACGCCCAAAGCGGCGGGCTGGCTGCGCACCACACTGCGGTCGCCTTCGAGCTTGCCATCGCTGCTACCCACTTCCATCATCAATTTTTGCTGCCCGAATTCCTGGAAAGGCTTGAGCATTTGCAGCATTTCTGGAGACTCGGCAATCTCCGGGGTGTAGGTCACAAGGCTGGTCTTGCCGTCTGCCGTTTTAACGGGCTTTTTGAGGTTGATGGGGATGAGGGCGTACTTCACCAGCTTGAATTCGCCGTTCTTGTAGGTGAAGTCGGCCCGGCCCACGTACTTGCCCCACTCATGGGCCTGCACGATCCAGGTGCCGTTCTGCCGGTCGGGGGCACAGGGCTGGCCCGGCACATAGGCCGTATCGCGGACGTTTTCGGCCTGCATGCACACCGTGTTTTGGCTGTGGCCGCCTACCACCATGTCGATGCCTTTGACCGCGCGGGCCAGTTCTACATCGCCGGGCGCCTGGGTGCCATGCAGGCCATTGGCATAGTGCCCCATGTGCGTAGCAGCGATCACGACGTCGGCTTTACCGCGCAACTCGGGAACCACCTTCGCAGCTTCAGTCTGCGCATTGCGGAATTCGATGTTGCGGATGTTGTCGGGGTGCACCATTTTCTGGGTGTCTTCGGTGGTCAATCCCATCACCGCCACGCGAACACCACCCAGGTTGAACAGCTTGTAGGGCTCAAACATGCGCTTGCCATCGCGGTAGATGTTGGCGGACAGCATCGGGAAGGTCGCCAGGTCGCGCTGCATTTGCAGCACCACGGGGGGCTTGTCGAACTCGTGGTTTCCCACCGCCATCGCGTCATAACCCAGCAGGTTCATGCCGCGGAAGTCGGGCACGGCGTCTTGCAAGTCCGACTCGGGCACGCCGGTGTTCACGTCACCACCATCGAGCAGCAGGCTGTAGCCGCCTGCGGCCGCCACTTCCTTGCGAATTTGGTCCACCACGGTTTTGCGAGCGGCCATGCCGTATTCGCCATCCCGGTTTTTCCAGAAACGGCCATGGTGGTCGTTGGTGTGCAGGATGGTGATGGCGTATTCCTTATCCGCTTGGGGGCCTGTTGAAGGAAGGCCTGCGCAGCCCGCTAACACGAGTGCGGAACACAAGGGAATCAGTCGGAAAGAGGTGTGCATGGTGAGCCTATCGGTTGGGGGTGTTGCGAATCTTGTTTATATCAAACTCAGTCATGGGCGCCGCATGGTTGCCCCAGCTGTTGCGGATGAAGCTGAGCACGCTGGCCATCTCCACATCATTGAGTGCAAACTGGTACGGCGGCATGCCAAAGGGTTGTGGTTTACCGGCGGTGGAGGGCCCATATGCCCCCTTGAGCAAGATCAGGACCAGGTTGTTGGTGTTGTCCATCAGCACAGTGCGGTTGCCTGCCAGGGCAGGGTAGGCGCTCTCCACTCCTTCACCGCTTTTACCGTGGCATTGGGCGCAATGGTTGTCGTACAGTTTCGCGCCCAAGGCGTTCTCGCGACCTGAGGCCGCCGCTGGTTTGGGGGCGGCCGCTCCCTGGTTCAGCGTTTGCAAATAAAGCGCCATGGACATGGCATCCCCCGGTTCCAGGTACTGGGTGCTGTTGCGCACGACTTCGGCCATCGGGCCCGCCACATAGGCTTGACCGTGTTGCCCTTGCGTCAGCAGGGTGACGATGTCAGCAGCTTCCCAGTTACTGAGCCCGGCTTCCGATGGGTCATTCAAGGCGGGCGCGTACCAGCGGCCATCGGGCAAGGTGGCACCATTCCAAGCGGCGGATGTGCGCAGACCGCCCAGCCGGTTCCGCGGGGTGTGGCATTCAGCACAGTGCCCCAGGCCTTGCACCAGTTCAGAGCCTCGGCGTGCCGAAGGGGCTGCATCTACCTGGGCGATGGTTGTTGTTTCCGCTTCGCTGAAATGCAGGATGCGCCATGCAGTGAGTGCGGTCTGGGTGCCGAGTGGCCAAGGTAAATCGTGCGACTTGTTCTTTGTGTCATATGCAGGCAGGGTGCGCAGGTACGCAAACAAGGCGTCGCTGTCGGCGCGGCTCACCCGGGTGTAGCTGGTGTACGGAAAGGCGGGGTTCAGCACGCGCCCGTCAGGTCCCACGCCCTGGTGCATGGCACGCCAGAAATCGCCCTCGCTCCACTGGCCAATGCCGGCGGTGGTGTGGGAAGTGAGGTTGCCGGGATACACACGCCCGAATGGTGTTTGCAAGCCATCCCCACCCGCGTATGCCTGTCCGCCACGCGCGGTGTGGCATTGGGCGCAATTGCCTAGGCGTGCCAGGTAAGCGCCGCGCTGCACCTGAGTGGCGTCTTGGATCGCGGGTAGAGCTTGTGGCGATGGCGTTGGCTTGCGCACCGCCGGTGCCACCCATTCCGCTACCACGACGAACAACAAAGCCGCAGCGCAGAGTCCGGCAAAAATCTTTTTCATGGCGCGCTTCCGCATTCAGGCAGGGGGCTCAGTTGCGCGGGTCGCGCTGGTCGCACCGATACCGCCGTGCTATTGGCAGGCACGGGTTGGGACGACAACCACTGGGAGATGGCATTCACGTCTGCATCGCTCAGGCGCTTGGCGATGGTTGCCATGCAGTCAGGCGCGTGGGCTCTGCGCTGGCCGGTTTGCCATCCGCCCAGTTGGGCGTTCAGGTAGTCACGTGGCAAGCCGAGCAAACCGGGAACACCGGGTTGTAGTCCGGTTAGGGCCTGGCCGTGGCAGGCGATACAGGCGGGTAAGCGCCGGCTTTCATCGCCCTGCAGCACCAGCGCCTTGCCGCGCGCCAGGACATCAGGGGCTACCATGGCAGTGGCTGGCGCAGGGTAGGGCACATGCAGGCTGGCAAAGTAGTCCGCCATGGCCCGCAGGTAATCGTCGCTCAGGGGGGCAATCAGGTGCTGCATGGGGCTGTACTGGCGGCGCCCTTCCTGAAAGTTTTGCAGCTGGTTGTACAAGTAGCCGGCAGGTTTTCCCGCAATTCGGGGGTAGTAGCCATCAGGCCCGGCCTTGCCTTGCTCGCCATGGCAGGCTGTGCAGGCGCGTGTCCGTTCTGCCATGCCGCCGGGCTGTGCATGCCCAGCTAGAGGCCACGCGAGTAGTACGCAACAGAAACAAAAAAGCGCAGTGATGGCACTGCGCTGGAGGAAGGTCAGGCTTGCTCGCATGGGGTGAGCTTACCCCAGCTGCCTTATGCGGTGCTGTCAGCCCAGACTACCCCTTTTTTCATGTGGGACCAGCGCTCAAACGATGGGCCGTAGGCGGTTTCTATGCAAGGGCGTTTGACCTTTAGAGTAGGGGTCACCATGCCGTTTTCTGCGGTCCACGTGGTGGTGACAGCAGCCAGAAAATCCAGCTTCTCGTGCGGTTCCAACTGCTGGTTCACATCGTGCAAATGCACCTCCAGCGCCTTTTCCAAGGTGTTTCGTCCTTCCGAAGTTTTGCTCAGATCGATAGCGTCGGGTGACAGCATGACCAAAGCAAACGGCTGGGCAAAGTTGGCGCCCGTCACCGCACAAGCTTCAATGGAACTGTGTGTGACCAGTTTGTCCTCAATCGGCGCGGGTGCGATGTATTTGCCCTTGCTAGTCTTGAACATGTCCTTGACCCGCCCGGTAATGCTGAGGTAGCCCTCGCGGTCCATGTGACCTTTGTCCCCGGTGCGCAGCCAGCCATCCGGCGTGAAGGTTTCGGCTGTGAGCTCAGGTTCGCGGTAGTAGGCTTTCATCAGGCCCGGGCTGCGCATCTGTATCTCGCCGCTGTCGGTGTCTATCCTGCTTTCCACACCGTCATAGGGTTTGCCGACCGAGCCGGTCTGGCGCGAGCCGGGCAAAGTGGAGTGCGACACGCCGCTGTTTTCGGTCATGCCATAGACCTCGACCAGGTCCAGACCCAGGTTGCGGTACCACTGCAGCACATCGGCGGGCATGGGCGCTGCCCCCCCTGCAGCAATGCGGCATTGGTCTAAGCCAAGGCCCTTGAGAATCTTGCGTCGTACCAATGTGCTGATGACAGGCAGGCTCAACAAGGTGCGCAGCTTCTTGGCCGGTACCTTGCCCAGCACACCCTGCTGGAACTTGACCCAGAGGCGCGGCACCGAGAAAAAGATGGTGGGCCGGGCGCGCTGCAGGTCCTGCAAAAAAGTGTCCAAAGACTCGGCAAAGAATATGTGCCCGCCATAGCGCAGGGATGCCTGCTCAATCAACATGCGTTCTGCCACATGCGCCAGAGGCAGGTACGAGATATAGCGGTCCGCGCTGCTCATGGGGAAGCGCTGCGTGGCGCAGCTCACGCCCCAAGCCATGCTGTTGAAGGTGTGCACCACGCCCTTGGGCTTGCCGGTAGTGCCCGAGGTGTAAATGATGGTGCTGGTGTTCTCTCCTGCGGGCTCAGGGCTCGCAGCCATGGGGCTGGTGGCGCTGACCAGTTCCAACCATTGGTGGGCATGCATATTGGGTGCCAAGGGCAGGGCAATCAGTGGCAGCTCAGGGGGGACACCGGTGCGCAAGTTGGCAATGTCATCCATCTTGCCCACAAACAAGGCCTTGCTCTCGCTGTGCAGCAGGATGTAGCTCAGGGCCTCACCGTTGAAGGTGGGATAAATGGGCACCGACACGTAGCCCGCCATGGCAATGGCCATGTCAGCCAGAATCCAATGCGCGCTGTTTTTGCCGATGATGGCAACCCGGCTGCCGGCAGGCCAGCCTTGGGACTGCAGCCACTGGGCCATGCAGCGTACCTGACCGGCGGCCTGGGCCCAGGTGATCTCCAGCACCTGCCCGCCACTCATGGGCTGCGACAGGTAAATTTCGTTGGGGCGCTCCTTCTCCCAGCGGTACAGGCAGGCCAGAGGCAGGTCGGCAGGTTGTACGGTGATGGGTGTCATGGTGGTCCCTGTGTGGTTTCAGGGCATTGTTCTTTTGGCATACGGACGGGGCAATGGTGATGACCCTAGGTGCCGCATGCCTGCGACCCCCGTGTTTGTACCGATTCAGCGCGCTTGCGCGAAGGGCTGTTCGATTTGCAAATCCGACTGCGCCAAGGCCACGCAGGGCAGAAACCAGCCCTCGGCCTTTTCGTCAGCACTGAGGCCCGGCCAGTCAATGCGATAGCGTACGTTGCCCGATACCAGCCGGCACATGCATTCGCGGCAGGTGCCGTTGCGGCAAGAGCTCGGCAGTTCCACACCCCCTAGCAGGCCGGATTCCAGCACGCTGGCCACCCCATTGGTCACGAAGTTCAACCCGTCGGGCAGCACCGAAACTTGGTGGCTTGCTGTAGGTGTGACTTGGCTTTTGGGGGTGGTCATCCGGTGGGTGGTCGGGCTGTCAAAGCCCTGAAAAATGGCAGCGTAAGAGGCCTTTGTCGAATGCTGCGACAATCACGCTCTTTTTTTCAATTTTGCTTGAGTTTGCGTTAGACATGTCCAGTACGACTACTTTCAAGGTTCGCCCCGCCACACTACGTGATGCCAAAGCCATCGCTGAGCTCCACAATTCTTCTGTTCGCGAAGCCTTCAAAAGCATGCTGGCCGATACACCGGTTCCCGTGACCCCCTTGGACAAGCGCCAGGCTTACTGGCGCGAAGCGATTGAGTACGCCGAACCCCAGGTTCAGGTGGCTATGGATGACGACAAGATTGTCGGTTTCGTTGGTTTTGACCGTTCCCGCGACAAGGGCACCCCACCCACCATGGGCGAGATTTGGGCCATTTACGTCGCCTCCAGCCACTGGGACAAAGGCGTAGGCCTGGCCCTGTGGGATGCTGCCCGTGAAGGTCTGCTCGAAGAAGGTTGCGCCAACGTGAGCGTGTGGCTGCCGATTGCCAACGAGCGCGCCATGCGCTTCCACGAGCTCGCCGGTTTCAAGCGCGAAATGAACACCGCCAAGACCGTGCAATTCGGTGCCGTCAAGATCGAAGAAATGCGCCTTAAGCGTCCCCTGAATTAAGGGTCCCACTTCCGAAGCGCCCGGCCTTACAGGCGCTTCACCACCACGCTACCGATGGAGTAGCCTGCTCCGAACGAGCAGATCACTCCCACCTCACCCGCTGCAATGTCAGCGTGGTGGCGGTGGAAAGAGATGATGGAGCCCGCCGACGCCGTGTTGGCGAATTCGTCCAGAATCACCGGCGCATCGTCCAGCGTCGCCTCTCGCCCCAAGAGTTTTTTGGCAATCAGCTGGTTCATGCCCAGGTTGGCCTGGTGCAACCAGAAACGTCGCACCTGTTGCGGCGTGAGGTCAAGAGATTTCAAGTGCTGTTCAATGTGCTCGGCCGCCATGGGACACACCTCTTTGAACACTTTGCGGCCCTCCTGGCGGAAGAGCTGATCGCGGTCGTCCGGGTTACGGTCTTCCGAGCGCGACATGAAGCCGTTGTTGTTGCGGATGTTGTTGCTGAAAGTGCTCAGCAGCTTGGTGCCCAGCACCTCAAAGCTGCCGGCGGGTGCCAGGTCCAGGCGCTCCACAAGAATGGCCGTGCACACATCGCCGAAGATGAAGTGGCAGTCGCGGTCTATCCAGGCCTGGTGGGCGGATGTGATCTCGGGGTTCACCACCAGCACCGCGCGGGCGCTGCCGCAGCGCACGGCGTTCACCGCTTGCTCCAGCGCAAAGGTGGCGGAAGAGCAGGCCACGTTCATGTCAAAACCGTAGCCCTGCACGCCCAATGCCGTCTGAATCTCGATGGCCATGGCCGGGTAGGGGCGCTGCATGTTGGCGCTGGCGCAAATCACACCGTCCACATCGGCTGCGGTTTTGCCGGCAGCTGTGAGTGTGTCCTGGCAGGCTTTGACTGCAATTTCGGCCATCAGCGAAATCTCGGTGTCAGGCCGGGGTGTGAAGTGCGGGCGCATGCGCTCAGGGTCCAGCACACCAGATTTTTCCATGACATAGCGGCGCTGAATGCCGGAGGCCTTTTCAATGAACTCCACGCTGGAGTCCGTGAGCGCTACCCGGGTGCCCGCAGCAATCTCGTCGGCATAGCGGGCGTTCTGCAGGGCCGCATAGGCGTTGTACGAGGCCACCAATTCCGCATTGGTAATGACCTCGGGCGGGGTGAAGATTCCGGTGCTGCTGATGGCGACGCGATGCATAAATGTCTTCTCGGGCTGGGTTGGTCTGGGCCAGGCTAACGGGCCGTGCCGGTGGATTATCTGTCCAAGCGGTGGCAGTCGCGGGGGTTACAAGGTCGACATTTGGCGCCACCTCTTCGCGGTACGCTGCGCCATGGCGCGCGTGCCACGACCTCTGCAGGAGACCCCTATGACTACATTTCGCGGCTGGGCAGCCCCCGGCAAAAGTGCTGATCTGCAACGGCTGGACTACGACCCCGGCACAATGGGCGCTGAAGAGGTGGAGATCGCGGTGGAGTACTGCGGCATCTGCCACTCCGACCTCGCCATGGTCGACAGCGAGTGGTTTCCGGTGAGCTACCCGGTCGTGCCCGGGCATGAGGTGGTGGGCACCATCGTGGCGGTGGGGCCGCAGGTCAAGGGGCGCAGTGTGGGGCAGCGTGTGGGCCTGGGCTGGCATAGCAACAGTTGCCAGCACTGCCGCTTCTGCCAGGGGGGCGAGCAAAACCTGTGCGCCACGCGTCAGCCCACCATCATCGGCCGCCATGGTGGTTTTGCCGACAAGGTGCGTTCGCACTGGAGCTGGGCCTTGCCCATTCCCGAGGGGCTGGACCCCGCGGCTGCAGGCCCGCTGATGTGCGGTGGTGGCACAGCGTTTTTGCCCTTTGTGATCAACGACATCAAACCCACCGACCGCGTGGGTGTGGTGGGCATAGGCGGGCTGGGTCATCTGGCCGTCAAGTTCGCCAAAGCCTGGGGTTGTGATGTGACCGCGTTCACCTCCAGCCCCTCCAAGCGGGAAGAGGCGCTCGCGCTGGGTGCACACCGCACGGTGTCGAGTGTGGATGTGAAAGAACTCAAGGCCTTTGCAGGCCAACTGGACTTTTTGCTGGTCACCGTGGGTGCCAGCCTGGAGTGGGATGCACTTCTCGGCACGCTGGCACCCAAAGGGCGCATGCACATGGTGGGCGTGGTCACTGAAGCCATGAAGCTGCGCACCGGAAGCCTGCTGTCCTGGCAGCGCAGCATCTCGGCATCGCCCACGCCGTCTCCGGTCACGCTCATGAAGATGATGGACTTTTGTGCTCGCCATGGCATTGCTCCGCAGGTGGAACACTTCCCCATGTCCCGCGTGAATGACGCAGTGGCCCACTTGCGCAGTGGTAACGCCCGCTACCGGGTCGTGCTGGATGCTGACTTTGCCTAGCCAACTGCACAGGTATGCTCTGCCCC
This sequence comes from Betaproteobacteria bacterium, assembly GCA_009925925.1. Taxonomy (GTDB): domain Bacteria; phylum Pseudomonadota; class Gammaproteobacteria; order Burkholderiales; family Burkholderiaceae_C; genus Allorhodoferax. Next base: position 17,674 of record RFQA01000006.1, on the reverse strand, counting down.
CATGCAACGTCCCCGCTTTCTTCCTGACGACTTCACCCTGGTCCTGATCGGCGTAGTCACGCTGGCAAGTCTGTTCCCCGCCCAAGGTGCGGTGGCCCAGGCGTTTGAATGGATTACCACCGCCGCCATTGCCCTGCTTTTTTTCATGCATGGCGCCAAACTCTCCCGCGCCAATGTGGTGGCGGGCCTGAGCCATTGGCGGTTGCACTTGCTGGTGCTGGGCTTTACCTTCGGGCTGTTTCCGCTGCTGGGGCTGCTGCTCAAGCCAGTGTTCGCCTGGACGCTGAGCCCCGAGTTGGCAGTGGGCATGCTGTTTTTGTGCACCTTGCCTGCCACGGTGCAGTCGGCCATCGCGTTCACTGCCATGGCGCGAGGCAATGTGGCGGCGGCGGTGTGCAGCGCGTCTGCTTCCAGCCTGATTGGTGTGTTTGTCACGCCCCTGCTGGTGAGCTGGTTCGTGGTGCCCGGTGGCTTGTCAGGTGGCAGCGCGCTGGATGCGGTGATCCACATCATGGAGCAACTGCTGCTGCCCTTTGCGCTGGGCCAGTTGTTGCAGCCGATGGTGGGCGGCTTTGTAAAGCGCCATGCCGCCACGCTCAAGATGGTGGACCAAAGCTCCATCCTGCTGGTGGTCTACACCGCCTTCAGCGCGGCGGTGATCGAGGGCTTGTGGAGCCACGTGCCCTTGCCCATGCTGTTAGCCCTTACTGTGGCGTGCTGTTCGCAGCCCCGCAAGTGGGCATGATGCTTCTGCCCCTCATGATCTTCCACCAGATCCAGCTCATGGTCTGCGCAGTGCTGGCGCAGCGCTATGGGAAGCGGGTGGACTGACGCAATTTGCTATTGATTTGGTAGCTGCTTGCGCATATCCAGTGAGCGCTAGCGGCGGTTTTGACTATAAATTGCGTGGTCCATTGGTGCTGCGGATGGTTTTCCACGCGACTCCGAGCATGACGGTCAACATGGAGAGTGCCAATGCAGGCCAGATCAACAAGCCGCTCTGTTCTTGGTAAACGACCAGGGTTTGCGCATCGAAATAGCGGCCCGTTTCGTCGAAGAGATTCCGGTATGGCCAATACACCGTGAAATAGATAAACCAACAAGCGAGTGAGACGCCCAGACACAACAGGGCTGCTGCAAGGACCAAGGTACCCGCGATTCGCGATGGGCCTTTGGCAGGCAAAACGGTACCCCTGTCCTGATCTTCGGTTAAAGAAGCAAGTGCCTGGCGGCCTGATCTTTCGGCCCTTACGCTTCCCCGCCGAAGTGTTTGGTGAGGTTGTCGATGTACTGCTCCACCATTTTTTCAAATTCGGCTTCGGCAACGGGTGCGGCCACCATCTTCATCAGGCCGGGCAGGGGCAGGGTAAGTTCGCCCTGGATTTCCAGCACGATGTTGGTGGACTTTTTGTTGTCGGTGATCTTCCAGCTGCCGGCCACCAGGGCGTTGCCTTCACCCTTGATGGGAGTCCAGCTCACGGTACCTTTGGCCTTGTTGGAAGTGTATTTGGACGCGTATACCGTTTGCAGCGTGATGGAAGCGATACCGATTTTTTCCATTTCCCAGCGGTAAGCGCCGCCGCCCAGATCGACCAACTGATCGACTTTGGGGAAATGGCTGGCCGAGGTGGGCACATCCGACAGCACAGCGAAGACTTCGCTGGCCTTGGCCTTCACATCAAATTCGTAACCCAGGTTGATTTCTACGGTGATTGCCATGGCTCTTGTCTCCTTTGTAGGTGGTGCTTTACCGCCGCATGTTACTGCCTAAGCAGCAGCTGCCCGTGGAGGAGGGGCCCCAAAAAGGCTGGGGATTAACCCGCCCTGATGCGTTGCAGGGTGAGCTGGATCAAGCGCGCATCCGAACTCGCCCTGTGCCGCTGGGTGCCGCGCTCGCTGGCGATCTGGGCTTTGACGACGTGCCACTGGTCGGCCTCTTCGTCGCTGAGCAGACTGCGCAGGTTTTCCAGCTTGAAGCGGGGGGACATGCCGGCTGCTTCATACAGCACATTCAGCCAGGTGAAGTCGTTGGCCCAGCCGTCGGAGTACACGGTTTGCCCGGCCAACTGGGTGTTGAGCAGGGTGGCCACTTCGCGGGCGCGCAGGCCACGCTCATGCAACAGCTCGCGGGTAATGCGGTGCAGGGCGGCAGCACTGTCGTCCCAGTGCGTCCAGTCCTGCTCGGGCTGCACCAAGGTGCAGTAAGCGTGCCCGTCCGGCAACACATAGCCCACCTCAATGGGGTAGCTGCTGCGGCCCAGGCCGGAGGCCTCGATGTCGAGCACCGTGGGGGCGAGGTGGGTGATGGGTCGGTCCAAGGTGACAGTCGGGGGCATGGTGTTCGCGTTGCCGCTTTGTTTTTTCATTCTCCAGCAAGCTTTGCGCCAGCCCGTATGGGGTATGCCCTGATGGGTGTACGCCAAACGGGTGACAATCTAGCTTTTCTTGCTTTACAGGACCCGCATGGCCAGCAGCCTTCTCGCTCTTTTTGATGACATTGCCACGGTGTTGGACGATGTCGCGGTGCTCAGCAAAGTCGCCGCCAAGAAAACAGCCGGTGTGCTGGGTGATGACCTCGCGCTCAATGCCCAGCAAGTCACCGGTGTATCCGCCGAGCGAGAGATTCCGGTGGTATGGGCGGTGTGCAAGGGTTCGCTGTTGAACAAAGTGATCCTGGTGCCCGCAGCCTTGGCCATCAGTATCGTGGCGCCCTGGCTGGTGACGCCGCTGCTCATGGTGGGCGGCGCTTTTTTGTGTTTTGAAGGTTTCGAGAAGCTGGCCCACAAGTTTCTGCATCGCGCGGAAGACGATCAGGCCCATGAAGCCGAGCTTCTGCAGGCGCTGCAAAACCCCGCAGTGGATCTGGTGGCGCTGGAGAAAGACAAGATCAAGGGGGCCATCCGCACCGACTTCATTCTCTCGGCCGAAATCATCGCCATCACCTTGGGCACGGTGCAAACCAGCGCCTGGACGACGCAGCTTATGGTGCTGGCCGGTGTGGCCTTCATCATGACGGTGGGCGTGTACGGCCTGGTGGCGGGCATTGTGAAGATTGACGACCTGGGCCTCTACCTCACCCGTCGGCCCTCCGCCACGCCCGAAGGCGGCTTCACCCAGGCGCTGGGGCGCGGCTTGCTGCGCGCAGCACCGGTGCTGATGAGGGTGCTGTCGGTGGCCGGTACCGCGGCCATGTTTCTGGTGGGCGGCGGCATTCTGGTGCACGGCTTGCCGTTTTTGCACCACCTGCTGGAAGGCCTGCCACTGGGCTTTGTGTGGGACGGTTTGGTCGGCATCGTGGCCGGCGCCCTGGTGCTGGCAGGTGTAACGCTGGTGCAGCGCCTGCGCCAGGGTTCGAAGGGAAATTAGCCATTGGCGCCCGTGCAATCTGCGCAAGCAGCTCCTAAATCCATAGCAACCGGTCTGGCGCTGGCCATTGCCGGTGCCATTGCCTTCAGTGGCAAAGCCATCATCGTCAAGCTGGCCTACCGCTACCCCGGGGTGGATGCAGTCAGCCTCATCATGCTGCGCATGTTGATGGCATTGCCGTTCTTCCTGGCCATCGTGTGGTGGACCGGGCCGCGTGCACGCCGGCGGGGCCAGGACGTGGTGGCTCTGACCACCCGAGACAAGCTGGGCATTCTGGGCCTGGGCATTACCGGTTACTACCTCGCCAGCTTTCTGGACTTTGCGGGGCTGGCTTACATCTCGGCTTCGCTGGAGCGGCTGATTTTGTACCTCAACCCCACGCTCGTCGTGTTGCTGGGTATGGCCTTGTATGGCAAAAAGGTGACGCTGCCGCAGGGCGTGGGCATGGCCATCAGCTATGGCGGCGTGCTGCTGGTGTTCGGCCATGAAGTGACCTTGGCCGGTGGTCATGTGGCGCTGGGCGCGGTCCTGGTGCTGGGCAGCGCCATCAGCTATGCGCTGTATTTGAGCTATAGCGGCGAGCTGGTGCAGCGCCTGGGCTCGCTGCGGTTGGTGGGGCTGGCCACCAGTGTGGCCTGCGTGCTGTGCATTGCGCAGTTTGTGCTGCTGCGGCCGCTGGACACTGCGTTTGCCGTGGCGCCAGAGGTGCTGTGGCTCTCGCTGCTTAACGCCACAGCCTGCACGGTGGTTCCGGTGCTGATGGTGATGATGGCGATCGAGCGCATCGGCTCGGGCCTGGCTGCGCAGGTGGGCATGGTGGGCCCCATGTCCACCATCCTCATGGGCGTGTTGCTGCTGGACGAGCCCATGAACTTGTGGGTGGTGGCGGGCACCGTTTTGGTGCTACTGGGTGTGTATGTGGTGAGCAGCCGGCGCTGACGCTGCGCGTACCAACAATAGAGAAGGACTCGACATGGATTTAGGAATCAAAGGCAAATGGGCATTGGTGTGCGGCGCCAGCAAAGGGCTGGGCCTGGGCTGTGCGCAAGCGCTGGCCGCCGAGGGTGTGAACCTGCTGATCGTGGCACGGGGCGCGCAGGCCCTGGAACAATCTGCTATGAATTTAAGAGCTGCTTACGCAGACAAGACGGGCGCGGAGGTGCTTTTTTGTGCCCAGGACATCACCACGGTGGCCGGCCGTGAGGCGGTATTTGCCATGCGCGCGGACTTTGACATTGTGGTCACCAACGCGGGCGGCCCGCCGCCCGGCGATTTCCGTGACTGGGACCGCGAAGCCTGGATCAAGGCGGTAGACGCCAACATGCTCACCCCCATCGAGCTCATCAAGGCTACGGTGGACGGCATGGCTGCGCGGGGTTTCGGGCGCATTGTGAACATCACCTCCAGCGCGGTGAAGTCGCCCATCGACATTCTGGGCCTGTCCAATGGCGCGCGTAGCGGACTGACCGGCTTTGTGGCCGGCGTGGCCCGCAGCAGCCTGGCCGCCAAGGGCGTGACCATCAACAACCTGCTGCCCGGCAAGTTCGACACCGACCGCATTGCCGCCACCGTGAAGGCCACTTCGGCCAAAACCGGCCAGAGTGTGGAAGACATCCGCCGCCTGCAGCAGGCCCAGATTCCCGTGGGCCGCTACGGCACGCCGGCCGAGTTCGGCCAGGTCTGCGCCTTCTTGTGCAGCCAGCAAGCCGGCTATATGACGGGCCAAAACGTGTTGGTGGACGGCGGGGCATTCGGCGGCACTTTTTAGTCGTTTGTAACTTGTGGCATCCGACTTGCTTGATGGAGGTCAAGCGGCCTCGCCAGGCCCCGAACACAGGGAGTTGGAACCATGACCGAAGCAGTCAGGCTGGATATCGACACCTTCTTGCCTTACATGCGGGATGTGATCCGGTGTGAAGGCGCCCTGCACGAACTCAACCTGATGTGGCGGCTGATCGAGTCGTCCGCCAAGATGAACTGCCCGGACGAGGCGCAGGCCATCCTCCCCACCATGGCCGCCACCCGCGAGGGCTTTACCCGGCTGGAGCATGAGCTGGTGGCCAGCCTGGTCAGTGAGAAAGTGGGCACGGTGCTTGATGAAATCGGCACCCAGGCGCAGTACGTCATCGACATCGTGGTGCGCAATCTGTACGAGCGCACTGCCGACGTCGGCTTTTTGGCTACCGACAACGAGCTGTGCAACTTTGTGGCCGGCATCACCGACGACCAGGCCGCTGCACGTGCGCGCTTGCGGGCCTATGCCACCAAATACACCGTGTACGACGAAATCATGTTGCTCGACACCGCGGGCAACGTGCTGGTCCAGATCGACGAGACCACGCCCATGGAGGGCAGCGATGACCCGCTGATCGCGCAAACGCTGGCCAGCGACGGCTTTGTGGAGACATTCCGTTTCAGCCAACTTCGCCCCAACAAGCGCCTGGCCCTGATTTACTCCAAGCGCATGCTGCACCCCCAGACGCAGCGGGTAGTCGGCGTGCTGTGCCTGTGCTTTCATTTCGAGCAGGAAATGGCGGGCATCTTCCGCTCGCACCGCGATGCGGCCAAACGCTCCAATATGCTGCTGCTGGATGGCGATAACCGCGTCATCGAGTCCTCAGACCCGACCTGGATTCCGCTGGGCTCGGTGGTGCCGGTGAATCACAGCGCATCGCCACGTTTGTGGGTGTTCATGGGGCGGCAGTATTTGGTGCGCACCTTCCGCTCAGGCGGCTATCAGGGCTACCCCGGCCCGCCGGGCTGGCAGGGGCAGGTCATGATTCCGGTGGACATCGCCTTCACCGGGCGCGACACCCAAGCCCTGGCCGCGCTGGATGCGGGCATGCGCAGCGGGTTGCTATCGCACGCGCAGGCGCTCTCGGGGCCCTTGTTTGAAATCATGGCTGCAGCAGAGACCATTCGCTGCGTGGTGTGGAACGGGCAGGTCATGTCGGCCGGTCAGCAGGGCGATCTGAGCAAGCTCAAGGCCATCCTCGCGCAGATCAGCGAAACCGGTGCCCGCAGCAACGCGCTGTTCGCCAAGTCGATTGGCGATTTGTATGAAACCGTGCTCAACACCAGCCTGCAGAAGTCGGAGTTTGTGGCGCGCTTGCTGGTGGATTTGTTGGACCGTAACTTGTACGAGCGCTCCGACGACTGCCGCTGGTGGGCCCTGACACCGGAGCTGCGCCAGGCACTTAGTGCTCCGGTGTGGACCGACACGCTGGCCGAGGAGGTGACCGGCATCCTTCGCTACATCAATTCGCTCTACACCGTATACACCCGCTTGTTTGTGTACGACGCGCAGGGGCGCATTGTGGCCAGCACCGAGCTCGATGAAACCCATGGCCCCGGCATCGCCGGTGAGCAACTTGATGCGCTCACCCTGTCCTGGGTCAAGGCGCTGCGCACCGAGCAGGACTACTACGTCACGCCTTTCGGTCCGGACCCTTTTTACGGTGGGCAGTCCACCTACACCTACCACGCGGCCGTCCGCGACCCGCTGCGCCCGGACCGGGTGGTGGGGGGTGTGGGCATCGTCTTCAATTCGGCGCCGGAATTCACGGCCATGCTGCGCAGTGGTGTGGGCGAGCGCCCGGGCATGCAGGCCTTGTTTGTAGACCGCGCGGGCAAAGTCATTGCCAGCACCGACCCGGGCATGCCGGTAGGCGCTCAACTAGGTCTGCAGACGGAAGTGCAGCAGCTGGCGTCCGGACGCAGCCTGTCCAAGGTGGTGGAGCGGGGCGGCAACTACACCATCATGGGCAGTGCCGCATCCCAGGGCTATCGGGAATTCAAAACCAGCGATGGCTACCGCGATGACGTGATTGCCGTGGTGTACGACGCTTTGGGTGCAGTGCGCGAGGGCCAGGGCCGCAGCGCGGACCTGGAGCTACCTTTGGTAGGCCTGCAAGGCGGTGAGCGCGCGGAGTACGCCACCTTCTGGGGCGATGGCAAGTTGTTTGCCCTCTCTGCGGAGCATGTGCAGGAAGCCGTGTCGGCAGCCAAGCTCACCTCGGTACCTGTCGACGATGGCCGCGGGCGGGTAGGCCTCATGGCCTGGACGCAAAACGGCCGCGAGCAGGCTTCGGTGTGGGTGTTTGACCTGTGCTTGTTGCTGACCGGCCGTCGCGCAGTGGTGCAAAAGAGCAGCCAGATCATTGTGCTGCGCCACCAGGACCGATTGCTAGGCCTGCTGGTGGATGCCCTGCATGGTGTGACCGAGTTCCGCACCGACCAGATCATTCCCACCCCCTTCGGCGGCCGCGCTGGCCGGCCCGCGCTGGTCAGGGCCTTCATCAAGGCCAATGGCGGCGATGTACTGGTGCAGGTGGTGGATGTGAAAGCCTGCTTCGAGCGCGTGTACGACTAGGCTGCAGCCACTCGGCGCGTACGGTAGGCCTTGGGCGTGAGCCCGAAATGCTGGCGGAAGCAGCGGATGAAATAGCTGGCGCTGGCAAAGCCGCAGCACCAGGCCACCTCTTTGACGGCAGCATCGCCTTCCGTCAGCAAGCGAGCAGCGCGGGCCAGGCGCTGCTGCAGGATGACCTGCCACAGGTGCTCGCCGGTGTGGCTGCTGTACAGGTGCGACAGGTAGTCCGCCGTGCAGCCCAGCTCTTGCGCCAATGAAGCGACCGTCAGGTCCACCTCGCCCATGCGGTTTTGCACCAAACGGCGCAGCTGGTTCAACAAGGCCGGCTCTTGCGACAGGGTCTTTTGCGGGGCATCCAGCAAGCGGGCCACGCTGCTGAGCGCAGCCGCGAGCAAGGCCCGTTGTTGCAGTGGCCACAGCCCGGGCGAATCTTGCACAGGCGGCCGGGCTGCATCGCGCAGCCAGCCCTCAATGCGCATGGCCTCCAGGTGGCTGCAAGTCTCCAGGTACAAGCTGGCGGGGTGGCCGGGCCGGTCTTCATGGGCCAGGTGGCAGGACATGCGCTGGCTGTCTGCAGAGATCACCAGGTTGGAAAAAGCCTGTCCCTCACTGCCGCTCACCCGCTCGTCGTGCAGCAGCTTCGGGGGCACTACCAGCACCTCGCCGGGCATGAGAGTGAGCTGCGCGTGCGGGAAAGTGAAGGTCGTGTGCCCTTGCAGCTGCAAAAACACTTCGGCATGCAAATGCATGTGTCCGGCGCCGCGCAGGCTGTCCTCTGGCAGGGGCGGCGGGTTGCGCAATCGCAAGGTGCCGGACGCCGCGTCGGTGATAAAGCCAGCCAGCGCGCTGCGCATGTGGCTGGCGTATACAGGCGCATCCGGGTGATCGCAGGCAATGGCGGCAATGCAGGGACCATCGCCATCGGTACTATCGAGGATTTTTACTACTTTTGACATGGGAGTGGTATCGAATTCCGGCGGAGAGTAGCAGCCCGCTGATTACGCTATACCTATGAGAAACCTGTTTTCACCAGTCGTTGTTTGCGCGGGCCCCAGGCGACATTCTAAGAATTTCGCTATTTTTGTGCTGGAGGTTATTTATGCATACCACTGAACATCACGGCACGCCCGCGCAAATCCGCCACGCCATTTGGGCGACGCGGGGGCTGTTTACCGTGCTGGGCGTCTTCAGCGCGGTGTGGGGCGTGCACATTCCGTCCGTCAAGCGGCAGTACGACTTGGGTGAGGCAGCCCTCTCACTGGTGCTGGTGGCAGCCGCGCTGGGGGCGATTGCTGCATTGTTCTTCGCGGGCCGGGTGATCGGCCGGCTGGGCGCGCGCAATGCGGCGGCGGCTTGTGCGGTGGTGATGGCTGCCATGTTGAGCATGGTGTTGCATTGGCCGGGGCTGCCGTGGGTGTTGGCGTCCATGCTGGTGTTTGGTGCTTCGCTCAGCGTGTACGACGTGGCCATCAATACCGAAGGCTCGGTGCTGGAGACAGCAGGCGGGCGGCCCATCATGGGCAGCTTGCATGGCATGTTCAGCGTGGGGGCCATGGGTGGTGCGGCGCTGGCGTCCGGCCTGTTGCGCGCCGGGGTACCTGCCTCCTGGCAGTTGTCGGTGGTGGCCTTGTTGGTGGCGCTGTGCATTCTGGGGGGCTCGCGCTGGATGCTGCCTACGCCAGCGCCCAGCGCAAAACCCAAAGTGCATTTCACCTGGCCGCGTGGCGCCTTGCTCATCATGGGTTTGCTTACCTTTGCAGGCATGAGTGCCGAGGGTGTGATGTTTGACTGGTGTGTGCTCTACCTGCAGCAGGAGGTGCGCATGCCGCACGAGCTAGCGGCCTTGGGCTACTCCGCCTGTGCCGGGGCCATGGCGGTGATGCGCTTTGCCGCCGACCGGCTGCGGGCTCGCCATAGCGAGCAGCGGCTGCTGCAGGTGAGCGGCACCATTACCGCTGTGTCCATGGCGGTGGTGCTCATCGTCGGGCAGCCATGGGTGGCCATCGTGGGCTGCGGGCTGGTGGGTGCGGGGCTGGCCATGATTGTTCCCATCCTCTACGGCGCAGCGAGCCGCGTACCGGGCACCACGCCGGCTGCGGCGATTGCAGCAGTCTCGTCCATCGGCTATGCCGGCTTCATGGTCGGCCCGCCGCTGATAGGCGTGATCGCGCAGCACGCATCACTGACCGCTGCCATGGCGGTGGTGGTGGTGGCTGCCACCATCCTCGCCCTCAGTGCCCGTTTTGTGCCGGAAAAGGCGGCTTGATCAGTGAAGGTGCAGCTTGACCAGTAGTGCCTCATAGGGGCGCAGTGTCGGACTCTGCAGCTGCTGAGCCAGTTCGGCGGTGTTTGTCGGATAGTTGCCCAGCAACAGCTCTGCGGTTTCGAACTTCAACGCACCATCCCACACCACGGTTTGTGGCTCGGCGCTGAAGTTGCACAGCACCAGCAGACGGACACTGTCGATCTCTGCGGTCCGCAAGTAAGCCACCACGTGGGGGTGCTCCGGCAGCAGCATCTCGGTGCGGCCGTGCACCAGCAAAGGCTCCTGCTTGCGCAGGGCAATCAACTTCCGGTAGTGGTGGAACACCGAGTCTGCATCGGCTACAGCTTGGGCTGCATTGATCTCCGGGTAGCGCGGGTTCAGCGCCAGCCAAGGGGTACCGGTGGTGAAGCCTGCGTTCGGGCTATCGCTCCACTGCATGGGGGTACGCGCGTTGTCCCGGCCCTTGGCCCAGATGGATTGCATCACTTGCCGCGGGTCCTGGCCGCGCTCGTGCACGGCCACGCGGTACATATTGCGGATCTCGATGTCCTGGTAGTCCTCGATGCTTGGGAACTGCACGTTCGTCATGCCCAGCTCTTCGCCCTGGTACACATAGGGCGTGCCCTGAAAACCGTGCAAAAAGGTGGCCAGCATTTTGGCGCTTTGCACCCGGTAAAAACCGTCGTCCCCGAAGCGGGACACCGGGCGGGGCTGGTCGTGGTTGCACAAGTACAGGCTGTTCCAGCCATGCTCAGCGAGCGCGTTTTGCCAGCGCATCATGCTGGCTTTCAGGTCGGGCAAGTGCAGAGGTTTGAGGGCCCATTTGCCGTTGGGGTGGCCGCTGATGCAATCCAGATCCATGTGCTCGAATTGGAACAACATGTTGAGCGCACCGTCCTGCGCGTGGGTCAGCTCTACGCCCTGGCGGATGGTGGCCAGCGGTGCCTCGCCCACGGTGATGGTGTCGTAATGGTCCAGCACCTGTTCGCGCATTTCGCGCAGGAATTCACCCAGTTTGGGGCCGTTGCAGCTCAGGGCGAAACCCGGCTGCAAAAAGCCTTCGCGTACCACCGGCGCTTGCGGCAGGCTGCCATCGGCATTCCAGGGCTTGGAGATCATGTTGATGACGTCCATGCGGAAACCGTCCACCCCGCGGTCCAGCCAGAAGCGCATGAGGGCATACACCTCCTGGCGCAGCGCAGGGTTCTCCCAGTTCAGGTCCGGCTGTTTTTTGCTGAACATGTGCATGTAGTACTCGCCGGTGGGCTCGTTCCACTCCCACACGGAACCGGTGAACGCGGCTTCCCAGTTGGTGGGGGGTGATCCGTCCGCCTGCGGCTCGCGCCAGATGTAGTAGTCGTGGTAAGTGTTGTCGCGGCTTTTGCGCGCTTCGGTGAACCAATGGTGCTCGTCCGAGCTGTGGTTGACCACCAGGTCCATCATGAGCTTGATGCCGCGTGCATGCATGGCCGCCAACATGGTGTCGAAATCGGCCAGCGTGCCGAACTCGGCCATGATGTTGTGGTAGTCCGAGATGTCGTAGCCGTTGTCGTCGTTGGGCGAGCTGTAGATGGGCGAGAGCCACACCACATCGACACCGAGCGTTTGCAGATGGTCCAAGCGGGACGTAATGCCCGGCAGATCGCCGATGCCGTCGCCATTGCTGTCCGCGAACGAGCGGGGGTATATCTGGTAAACAGTGCTGTGTTTCCACCAGGCGGTGCCGGTGCGTGTGAGGGCGTTCATGGATGCTTACTTGCGGGAAGAGAGAACAATGCCGGAGACGATGAGCACAAAGGCCAGCGCGTGGTACAGCTTGGGTGCCTCACCCAAAAATATGGATGACAGCACTGCCGTGAACAAGGGCGTGAGGTTGATGAAGAACCCCGCTACCGCAGGGCCCGCACGAGAGACGCCGGCCCCCCAAGTGCCATAGGCAATGACCGCGGGCCCCAATGCAATAAAGGCCAGTGCGGCGGCAAGCCCGAGGCTCCAGTCGATGTGTGCGGGAGTGAGCAGCCATTCACCACTGGTAAACGCCAGAGACCAGCCCAGCCCGAACACAATCTGCCCCATCAAGAACGTGGACCAGTCGGAGCGGATTTCTTCGGACTCGGGGGTGGGGTGGGCCAACAACCAGCTGTAGGCGGCCCAGCCGATGGACGCCAGCAGCACATACAAATCACCAGGCACCAGGCGCAGATGGGTGATGACCTGCCAGTCCCCACGGCCCAGCACGAGCAGCACGCCTCCTATGGACAGCACCGCGCCCAACAGTTGTTTGCGCGATACCGGTGCCTTGAACAGCAAGCGGCCGATGAGCAGCATCCACACCGGTGTGCTGGCACCCACCAGCGTGACGTTGATGGCGGTGGAGGTGTTCAGCGCCAGATACAAGAGTGCGTTGTATCCACCGATGCTGAACAGGCTGAGCAGGGCAAACCGTTTCCATTGCGGCCACAAACCGCTGTTGGCGCGCAGCACGCGGCTGGCCAGGGGCAGCAAAATCAGGAAAGCAATGGCCCAGCGCAGCAGGTTGAGCGTCATAGGCGAAATCAGCGGCGCCACCATACGGCCTACCACTGCATTGCCGGACCACATCAGGGGAGGAATCACCAACAGGAGGGCGGCGGTCGGGGTCAGGCGTTGAGTCATGGCCTGCACTGTAGCAAGGAGTGCAAAGCTGTCGCCGGCCTGCGGTTGTTGCCGATTTCTGGCACCATGTTGTGCGTTCATAACAACCACCATCGATGGAGACAAAACCATGAGTTCAGTGACTTCCCGCGCCATTCACATCGCCCAGCATGGCGGCCCCGAACAGCTGCAGTTGGTGCAGGTCACCGTGGGCGAACCCGGCCCCGGTGAGGTGCGCATCCGCCACCATGCGGTGGGGCTGAACTTCATCGACGTGTACCAGCGCTCCGGCCTGTACCCCATGAATCTGCCGGTGCAGTTGGGTATGGAAGCAGCGGGCGTGATTGAAGCAGTGGGCGAGGGCGTGAGTCATCTCAAGGTGGGCGACCGCGCCGCCTACGCCAGCCAGCCGCCGGGCAGCTACTGCGAAGTACGGGTGATGCCTGCCAAGTGCGTGTGCAAGCTGCCTGACGGCATCAGTTTCGACACCGGTGCCGCCATGATGCTCAAGGGCCTGACCGCTCAGTACCTGCTCAAGCGCACGCTGCCTCAAGGCGGCTTGCAGGCCGGCGACTTTGTGCTCTTCCATGCGGCCGCAGGTGGGGTGGGGCTGATTGCCTGCCAGTGGGCCAAGGCGCTGGGCTTGCGCCTGATTGCGACTGCCGGTTCGGAAGAAAAATGTGCTCTGGCGCTCGCCAATGGTGCGGAGCATGCTATCAATTACAGAGCAGAGGACTTTGCGGCCCGTGTCAAGGAGATCACAGGCGGCAAAGGGGTGAAGGTGGTGTACGACTCGGTGGGCAAAGACACCTGGGACAAGTCGCTGGACTGTCTGGCCCCCTTCGGCTTGATGGCCAGCTTCGGCAATGCCTCCGGCCCCGTAGCACCGTTCTCGCCCGGCATCCTCGGGCCCAAAGGGTCCATCTATGTGACACGCCAAACCCTGTTCACCCACATTGCCACCCGCGAAAGCACACAGGCCATGGCGGACGACCTGTTTGACGTTGTGCTGAGTGGAAAAGTCAAGATCCACATCGCCCAGCGCTATGCCCTGGAGGATGTGCAACAGGCCCATAAAGACCTGGAAGCCCGCCTGACGACGGGCTGCACTATTCTGACCCTGTAAAGCCAGATGAATAAAAAAAGGGCACACCGTGTGGTGTGCCCTTTTTTGTTGGGGTGTTGACCCTTTAGAACAAGAAGCCTGCGGAAAGCACCTGCTCGTTCATCCAGAGTTCCTGATCGGCTGTGCCCTTGTAGACCGGCACACCACGCAGCACACCGTAGGCAATTTTGTTGGTCAGTTCGACGTACATGGATTTGTACACGCGGTAACGCAGGCCGACCTCTACACCTGCAGTCCAGCCGTTGATTTGCCACCAATCGTTCTTCTTGAAGCAGCAGACGTTTTCGTTCTTGGGGCCCACTTCATTGGCGTTGCCGAAGATCACGTTATCGGCATGGGGCAGCAAGATGCCGGCGCCCACACGGCTGATCAGCTGCAAGTCACCCGGCTTTTGCTCCGGGCCCCGCAGGCGATGCAGCCAGACCGCGTTAATCATGATGTGGTTCAGGCCGTTGTGCAGTGCGTAGTTGAAGTTCTGCGGTGTGACCACCATCGACGTGATCCCGTTCGGAGCTGTGCCATCGACCGCTACGGTCTGGCCGTAGTCCACGTTGTATTTGCTGTGGTCGATGTTGAGTTCAACCGCAAATGTTTTTTCGGGGTTGAGGAACTTGCCGATCCGGATGTTTTCTTGCGGATTGGTGAAGTCAAGGTTGAATAGCGAGCTGATGGTGTCGCCGACGCTGGAAGGGAAGTCGCTGCCTTTGGCTTTGCGAATGGTGAAGTCATTGCCCAGCTCAGGTTGGGACACCCGGATGTCTGAGGGTGCGTACTGCTGGCGGCTGTAGCCCCAGGAGAAGTACCAGTTCTCATCATTGTTGATGGCTTTGTCGAACTTGGTGGTCACCGCGTTTGCAGCTGGTGTTGCCTCCGGGGCTGGCTGGGCATTCTGGGCTATGACCACACTTTGGGCCCAAGAGGCCGTACAAGGAGCCAACGCCAACAGGGCGGCCAAGATGAGGGTTTTTCTAGTTGTGGTGGTCATAGGGGACTCGGGTGCGAGAGGTGCGCAACACCGGAAGAGCCGGTCACACCAGTAGGACCCGATTTTAAGTCATCCCTTATCCATCGAGGTTTCTTGGCTTTGATCCGCCTCAAAGCGGGCGGCTTTTTCAGCGACCGCAAGTTTATTCCTGCTGTGGCGCAAATCAGGTTTTTCTGACTCGCAACAGTTCGTCCAGTATCAGGCACATGGCCCCCACTGAAATTGCACAGTCAGCCACATTGAAGGCCGGAAAGTGCATGCCATTCCAGTGAAAGTCCAGAAAGTCCACCACATAGCCGTGCATCAGGCGGTCTACAACGTTCCCGATGGCACCGCCCAGAATGCAGGCCATCGCAAAGCTGAACAGCTTCTGACCTGCGTGCGAGCGCAGCAGCCAGACGATGACCGCTGCTGCCACAAAGCCCAGTCCCGTGAAGAACCAGCGTTGCCAGCCGCCCGCATCCGCCAGAAACGAAAACGCAGCGCCGGTGTTGTGCACCCGGACCACATTGAAGAAGCTGGTGACATAGGTGCTGTCACCCAAGTGGTAATAGCCGAGGATCAGCGTTTTGGTGAACTGATCTGCCAGCAGCAAGATAAAGGCCAAACCCAGCCACAGCAGCATGCCGCTGCTTTTGCCGGAGTCCTTGCTGAAGGTCTTGCCGAAACCTTTGTTGTTGCGGGCCATTACGCGAACTTCCGGGCTTCACCTGAGCCATACAAATTGCTGGTGCAACGGCCGCACAAGGTGGGGTGCGCGGCATCTGCCCCAACGTCGGCGCGGTAGTGCCAGCAGCGCTCGCATTTCACATTGTTGGATGCTGTAACGCTGATGGATTGTGCGCCACCAGCTACCAAAGTGATAGCGCTGGTAATGAACACAAACTTCAAGTCCTCACCCAAGCTGCTCAGCAAGGCGAACTCTTCTGCCGGCACGGTGAGCGTCACCTCGGCTTGCAGGGAGGCGCCCACCTGGCCTGCGGCACGCAGGGTTTCGATGTCTTTGTTGACCGCCTCGCGTACTGCGCGGATGCGGGCCCACTTGGCCAGCAAGGCCTCGTCCGGCGCGGCAAAGGTGGAGTAACCATCCAGGAAGATAGAGAGCTTGGTGGCCTCGGGTGTCTTGCCCTCGGCGCCCAATACGGCCCAGGCTTCTTCAGCGGTGAAGCTGAGGAAAGGCGCCATCCAGCGCAGCATGGCCTGGGTGATCTGCCACAGCGCGCTTTGCGCGGAACGGCGGGCCAGGCTGTTGGCTGCTGTGGTGTAGAGGCGGTCCTTGAGTACGTCCAGGTAGAACGCGCCCAGATCTTCACTGCAATACACCTGCAGCTTGCTCACCACGGGGTGGAATTCGTAGACCTTGAAGTGCGCCAGGATGTCGGCTTGCAACTGCGCGGCACGGGCCAACGCATAACGGTCGATCTCCAACAATTGGTCGACGGGCACCGCGTCTTTGACCGGGTCAAAGTCAGAGACGTTGGCCAGCAAAAACTTGAGCGTGTTGCGCACCCGTCGGTAGGTGTCCACCACGCGGGCCAGGATTTTGTCGTCGATATTCAGGTCACCGGAGTAGTCGGTGCTGGCCACCCACAGGCGCACGATCTCAGCCCCCATCTTGCTCGTAATGGTTTGCGGCTCGACGGTGTTGCCCAGCGACTTGCTCATTTTTCGGCCCTGGCCGTCGGTGGCAAAGCCGTGGGTCAGCAGGCCGCGGTAGGGCGCGCGGTCGTAGAGCGCGCAGCCCAGCAACAGCGAGCTGTGGAACCAGCCGCGGTGCTGGTCATGGCCTTCGAGGTACAGGTCGGCCTCGGGGCCTTCTGCGTGGAAGGGGGGCACCGCGTAGGCATCCTTGTGGCTGCCGCGCAGCACGTGCTGGAAGGTGGAGCCGGAGTCGAACCAGACTTCCAAAATGTCGGTGCTCTTGGTGTAGCTGGGTGCGTCGGCCGCGCCCAAGATTTCCTCAACAGACACGCGGCTCCAGGCTTCGATGCCGCCTTGCTCCACGATGTCGGCCGCCTGGTCCAGGATTTCCATGGTGCGGGGGTGTAGCTCGCCACTGTCTTTGTGCAGGAAGAAGGGCACCGGCACACCCCAGCTGCGCTGGCGCGAGATGCACCAGTCTGGGCGGTTGGCGATCATGTCGCGCAAACGGCTGCGACCGTTTTCGGGGTAGAAGCTGGTCTGTTCAATGGCATCCAGCGCCAGTTGGCGCAAGGTCTTGGGCGCTTTGTCTCTGGTGAATACACCCTCACCGGCGTCCATGCGGATGAACCACTGGGCGGCCGCGCGGTAGATCACCGGCGTCTTGTGGCGCCAGCAGTGCGGGTAGCTGTGGGTAATGCCCACGGTGGCCATCAGACGGCCGTGTTCGCGCAAAGTGTCGATGACGTTCGCGCAAGCCTTCCAGATGTGCTGTCCGCCGAACAGGGGCAGCTCGGTGTCGTACACACCATTGCCCAATACGGGGTTGAGAATCTGGTCGTATTTCAGGCCATTGGCGATGCAGCTGTTGAAGTCATCGACACCGTAGGCGGGCGAGGAGTGCACGATGCCGGTGCCGTCGCCGTCACTCACGTAGTCGGCCAGGTACAGCGGCGAGAGGCGCTTGTAGCTGTATGCGTTGCCAGCCACGTTCACGTCTGCGGGCAGGTCGTACAGCGGGTGGCGGAACACCTGTCCGCGCAGGGCTTCGCCTTTGGCGGTCGCCAGTACGGTGCCGGTCAGGCCGAAACGCTCCATGCACTTCTCGACCAAGCTGGCGCCCAGCAGCAGCACGCCCTTGGGCGTGTCCACCAGCGCGTATTCCAGCTCAGGGTGGGCGTTAAGTGCCTGGTTGGCAGGGATGGTCCAAGCAGTGGTGGTCCAGATGACGGCGAATGCTTGCTTGCCAGCAGGCAAAGCGTTCAGCCCGAAGGCTTTCGCCAA
>RFQA01000050.1 GCA_009925925.1 Betaproteobacteria bacterium | reverse complement strand
CCGGAGGTTTTGTATGCGCGCTGAAATCTGCTCCGCCCGTCGTGGTGTCTTGTCGTTGGCTTGGGTGCTGGGCGCAGCTTGGGCCGCTCCTGCCATGGCCCAGCTCAGCTCTCCCATGCCCGGCGTACCCGCCGGAACTGGTGCCGGTGTGCACAGCCCCAACAGCCCGTTTGCGCCCTTGAAAGAGCGGGCCGATGTTCTGCCCTGGTCGGTGCTTACCACCGTCAAAACCAAGACGGAGAAGAACCGCCTATTACCCGTGTTCCCGGCCGATGTGCAGGCCCTGAACAAAAAAGTGCAGCGCATCCAAGGCTTCATGATGCCGCTGGAGCCCGGGGAGAAACAAAAGCATTTCCTCATCAGCTCTGTGCCTCTTACTTGCTCGTTTTGTGTGCCCGGCGGCCCCGAGAGCATGGTGGAGGTGAAGACCAAGACCCCTGTGAAATACTCCATGGAAGCTGTCGTGGTCGAAGGCCAATTTGCGGTGCTCAACGACGACCCCTACGGTCTGTACTACCGCATTACTGATGCGGTTGCCGTCAAATAACTTACTTTTTTCTGTCGCTGCATGCCTTTGGACCACCCGGTCGTATTGTCCCTGTTGCCGGTGGTTTTGCTGATTCTGGTTGGTGTCATCACCGGCAAGATGAAGCTTATCCGCCAAGAGGCGGTACGCGATCTTTCCAACCTTGTTTTTCTGGTGCTGACCCAGGCGCTGCTGTTCCGCACCATGAGCAGCGTGCATGTGCAGGATCTGGACTTTGCACCCGTGTCGCTGTACTTCGCCGTGGCGGCCGGCTTATTCACGGTGATGTTGCTGCTCCAAGGTCCCAGCAGCCGGGCTGCAGTGATTGCGCTCTCCGGCACCTTCAGCAACACGGTGATGATCGGCATTCCGCTGGTCGGCTTGGCGTATGGCAAAGACGCGCTGGTGCTGCTCTTCACTCTGATCTCCTTGCACGCGCTGGTGCTGCTGACATTTGCCACCGTGGTGCTGGAATTACTGAGTGCACGTGAACAAAGCGCCCACCACGACGGGCCCGCACGCCACCCGCTCAAGTCCGTAGGCTTGGCGGTGCGCAATGCAGTGGTGCACCCGGTTCCCATGCCCATCATTGCAGGGCTGCTCTATGCCCAGACGGGTTGGGGCTTGCCCGATGTGGTGGACCGGCCCTTGCAACTGCTGGGCAATGCCTTCGGCCCGGTGGCGCTGGTGTTGGTGGGCGTAACGCTGTCTAACACAGCCATCGGCCGCAACTTGAAGGGCGCCTTGGCCATTTCCGCTGTCAAGACGCTGCTGCATCCCGCACTCATGGCGCTGGCGGGCTACTTGGCAGGCCTGCGCGGCATGTCGCTCACCGTGTTGGTGGTGGCGGCATCGCTGCCCATAGGTGCCAACGTGTTTTTGTTTTCGCAACGCTACCAGAAGGCGGAAGATTTGGTCACCGCCAGCGTGGCGGTGTCTACCTTGGTGGCATTGGTCACCGTCACGCTGGTGATGTACCTCTTGCCTTTGTGGCTGGGCTGACTCGGCCGATATCTGGAGCACTTGAACTTGAAGCTTGGCCGTTTTTTCTGGAAAGTTGCCTTCTGGCTGCTGGTGGCTTTGACCGTGGTGATGTCTTTGGTGCCCGGTGAACAGGTTCCCCAGACCCTGGTGTTTTGGGACAAAGCGCAGCACGCACTTGGTTTTGCAGCCTTGGCCGTTTTCGGTTTGCTGGCCTATCCGATCGCGGTGCCGCGTGTGCTGGTGGGCTTGCTGCTGCTGGGTGTGGCCATCGAGTGCGCGCAGGCGATGACCACCTGGCGCCAAGGGGACTGGATGGATTGGTTGGCTGATGCCACAGGCATCGCTCTGGGTACAGGTGCCATGGCGGTGTGGGCGCGCATCCGTGGCCGGACACTTTTGGCAGGAAACTCCGGAAAATGAACTTCAAGTTGAAACACCCCTTGCGCACCTTGCTCACGGGGGTGCTGGCGCTACTTCCCTTGGCGGCAACCTTGTTATTGCTATCGTGGCTGTGGAGTTTCTTGGCCGTATGGCTGGGGCCGGGGAGTGCCTTCGGTCAGTTGCTGACCGGCATCGGCTTGGGTCTGACCGAGTCGGAGGTGATCGGCTACCTGCTGGGTTTGCTGTTGGTGGTGGTGCTGGTCTATGCCTTCGGCTTGATGGTGGAGCGGGGCCTCGAGCAAGGTGCGGCCCAGCTTCTGGAAACATTGGTGCAACGCATTCCCGTGGTCCGCACGGTGTACGAAGTGGTGCAAAAACTGGTGGGTTTGCTGAGCCGGAAGGACGGAGAGGAGTTGCAGTCCATGTCCCCTGTGTGGCTGTACTTCGGCGGCAAGCCGGGCACCGAAGCTGCTGGCACCAGCCACGGAGCGAGCAAGCAGGGCACGGCCGTACTCGGTTTCTTGTCAACGCCCCAAGCCGTGATGATTGGCGGCATGCCCTATCTGGGTGTGCTGGTGCCGACTGCACCTGTTCCCGTCGGCGGTGGCTTGCTCTATGTGCCGCCCGACTGGGTAGCGCCGGCAGATATCGGCATGGAGGGGGTGACGAGCATCTATGTGTCGATGGGCGTCACCTCCGATCAATACCTGAAGAAATCCGGGCTCTAAGCGCATTCAGTTCCAAGGCTTTCCTTACTCGTGCCTCAGTGACGCAAGTGGCGGCAGAGAATCAAACGAACCGCCTTGAGGATTAAAGCCAAAGGCCAAGTTCGAAGCAACCAAAAGTTGTTTTGCCCAAGGTTTCGCTCGATCCAGCAATGCAACTCTCGAAGCGTCAAGCTTCACATTTGCCATCGACCAGTCGACTGAAGTCGTACCCTTTATACCCAGTTGCTCGAAAGGGACTATCAAGTCAAACACATAGATACGACCACCCGACATCGAATTTCGTACTGAAAACTTTAGTGCAGGATAGTCTGCGCCTTGCTTGCCCAAATTCACACTGTCAACTTCAACACAGCTATCGCCGTTGGCGGTGGTTAACGAATGCGAAATCAGATGTTCACCGCCACACTGGCGGACAAATCCAAGAAAGTCCCGTTGCATCAAGTTGGCACGTATGACAAGTAGCGCAGAAAGCTTCTCACCATTCACTTCGACAAGCTGTGCCACGCCAAATCGGATGGGCGTGATCTGGGTATTCAATTGGGTATCTAAGTGAGTCAGATGCCAGTCCCCTGGTGGAATTGCATATCCACCGATCGTTGTGCCCGGAACCAATCGATCGCCTACTTTAAATTGAACAGGGTTTCCATCGACAAACAAATCACCGGAAATTGCAGCGGATGACATCGCGCATATTCCAAAAACTAACGCCCAGCGGCGCAGGTAAGACACTAAAGCCACGCTCATTCCTCCCTCTTTGTTACAACAGTTTCTCTAAACTTTCAAAACGCAAAAAGTATCTCAGATAAGGGCAACTTTAATGCTACTCAAAATAAGGGGGCATCGAAATGCTTAGAAGTGGTCACATTCTTCGTTGGTGAAGAACGGTGCATTGGTACATGCGTTCACTTTGCCATCGCGCCCGAGTGCCGTAAGCGCCAGTGCCGGCAGTTGTCGGTTTGCTCTACATGCCGCCGGACTGGGGGGTGCCCGCAGACATCGGCATGCAGGGGATGACGAGCAACGGTGTGGCGATGGGCCTCACGTCCGATCAAGACTTGAAGAAATCCGGGCTCTGACGCCCGTGTAGCAGACAGCCCTGTGCGCTAGGGTGCCAAGCGCTCGCGCATCCACTGACCGTCTTCCCCTGAGCGGTAGCGCAGGCGGTCATGCAGGCGGCTCTTGCGGCCTTGCCAGAATTCCCACTGGTCCGGCTTGAGCCTGTAGCCACCCCAGTGCGGCGGGCGGGGAGGTTGCAGCAAAAACTGTGCAGCGTATTTGGCAGCGTTGGTGACCAGCACGGTGCGGCCCGGAATCACCTCGCTCTGGGGCGACGCCCAAGCGCCAATGCGCGAATCCAGCGGGCGGCTGTGGAAGTAGGCGTCGCTTTCTTCATCGCTCACTTTTTCGACCACGCCTTCAATGCGCACCACGCGCTCCAGCTCCACCCAATGGAACTGCAAAGCGGCATACGGGTTGCCCGCCAGGGCCTGGCCCTTGCGGCTGCCGTAGTTGGTGTACCAGACGATGCCGCGGGCGTCATACCCTTTGATCAGTATCACGCGGGTGGATGGGCGCAAGTCGCTGCCCACGGTCGCCAAGGTCATGGCGTTGGGTTCGGGAACCTCGCCCTGAATGGCTTCCTGAAGCCAGCGATCGAATTGCTGGAGCGGGTCAGCGTGCGAGGCGTGCTCATCGAGTTCGGCACGTTCGTAGCTTTTGCGAAGGTCGGCAATGGATGTCATGCCCGCAGTATAGGAAGAGTGCGCTTCCCGCGGCTTGCGATGGGTCATGCGGCAGCGGGGTGCGTGGGCGGCGACCGCCTACAATCCTGGGTTGCTTTTTCAACCGGAGTCTTTTGCATGTCTGCTCAGGAAAATAACGACCAAACTGTCGTCACCGTAGTCATCGCCGTCATCATCGTGGCCATCCTGGCTTCTGTGATTGGTTTTGCCGTTCACAAGTCTCGCGCCAAGCCTGTTGCTGCGCCAGTGTCGGTGGCTACCCCTGTGGCAGAACCTGCAGACGCCGCCGCTTCGGCACCTGCTGCCCCTGCGTCCGCTGCCCAATAAACGGCTTTTTGCACCGGCACAGCCCGCCTGTGCCGGTTGGTGCTGGTGCTGGCCTCCGGCCGTGGCGAGCGCTTTACAGCATCCGGCGGCAAGGTGCATAAACTGCAAGCAGACCTGGCCGGCACCCCCGTGATGCAGCGCACCCTGAACGCCGTGCGCGCCAGTGGCCTGCGCTGGCACCTCGAAGATGCAGGCCACCCCGGCATGGGTGACAGCATTGCTGCCGCCGTACGCGCCACCCGCGATGCGCCGGGCTGAATGGTGTTGCCCGCCGATTTACCCTTGATTCGCCCTGAAACCCTGGTGGATATCGCCAGAGCTCCGCTGGCCGGCGAGGTACTCATGCCGGTGTTTGAACAGCAGCGTGGCCACCCGGTGCGCTTTGCCCCTGCGTGTGGCGATGCACTCGCTGCTTTGCAGGGAAATCAGGGTGCAGCGCCGGTAGTGTCTGCGCGAGCAGCTATCAAAATTGTAGTAAACGACCCCGGTTGCATCACCGATATCGACACCCTGGACGACTTGCAACGCGCAGAACGCCTGTTGCAGGCTGCGCCCTGAACCGGCGGCACGGCCGTGCGGCGGCCAGTTTGTACCTCACTGGTAACCACGTGCATTCACAAGCGGGGGTTTCCAAGTTACCATCCAATCTGTAATTTAGTTACAGAAACATATGCCAGACACCACCTCTACCCCCGTCGCGTTGCACCCTGTTGTGGAGGCGGTAACCCGCCGCATCGTGGAGCGCAGCGCTGCCACGCGTAGCGCGTATCTGGCCCAAGTCGCGCAAATGGCTGACCGCAAGCCCGGCGCTGACCGCATGGGTTGTGCCAACGTGGCTCATGCCTTTGCCGCGATGCCCGAGGCCGACAAGACCCGCGTCACCGGTCTGGACAAGCTCAGAATAGTGGCCGAGAAGGGCCCGAACATCGGCATCGTCAACGCCTACAACGATCTGCTTTCTGCCCACGCGCCCTTGCAGCACTACCCTGATCTGGTCAAGGTCGAAGCCCGCAAGCATGGTGCAACAGCCCAAGTGGCGGGCGGCGTACCCGCCATGTGCGATGGCGTGACCCAAGGTACCGCGGGCATGGAGCTGAGCTTATTCAGCCGCGATGCCATCGCCATGGCCACCGCCGTGTCGTTGAGCCACGATGTGTTTGACGCCGCCCTGATGCTGGGCGTGTGCGACAAGATCGTGCCCGGCCTGCTGATCGGCGCACTGCACTTCGGCCACCTGCCCACCGTGTTTGTGCCGGCCGGCCCCATGACTTCGGGTCTGCCCAACAACGAAAAGGCCAAGGTGCGCGAAAAAGCCGCCCAAGGCCTGGTCGGCCGCCCTGAACTGCTGGCCGCCGAAAGCGCGGCCTACCACGGCGAAGGCACTTGCACCTTTTACGGCACTGCCAACAGCAACCAGATGCTGCTCGAAGCCATGGGCCTGCATGTGCCTGGCACCGCCTTCATCAACCCCGGCGACGGCGTGCGCCAGGAATTGACCCGCGAAGCGGTACGCACCGTGCTGGGCATTACCAAGGCCAAGCGTTTTGCGCCCATCGGCGAGGTGGTGGACGAGCGCTGCATCGTCAACGCCATGGTCGCTTTACTGGCTACCGGCGGTTCGACCAACCATTTGATCCACTGGGTGGCCGTGGCCCGCGCCGCGGGCATCGTGATCGACTGGAATGACTTCTCGTCCCTGTCGGACGTGGTGCCTTTGCTGACCCGCGTGTACCCCAACGGTAGCGCCGACGTGAATCAGTTCCAGGCGGCAGGCGGCCCCGGCTACGTGATCCGCGAGCTGCTGGATGCCGGTTTCATGCACGCTGATGTGTTGACCGTGCGCAGCGGTGGCCTGCGTGAATACACCGCCATTCCGTCCGCCAAACCCGATGGCAGCTTGCAGTGGGCAGATGCCGGTGCCAGCAAGGACGAGACCGTGGTGCGCCCTGCGAGCAGCCCGTTCAGCGCAAGCGGTGGCCTCAAGCTGCTCAAGGGCAACCTGGGCCGCAGCGTGATCAAGGTGTCTGCTGTGCCGGACGACCGCCACATCATTGAAGCGCCTTGCCGCGTGTTCGACTCGCAAGACGCACTGCACAAAGCCTTCAGCGCCGATGAACTCAACCACGACGTGATTTGCGTGGTGCGTTGGCAAGGCCCGCAGGCCAATGGCATGCCTGAGCTGCACAAGCTCACCCCGCCCCTGGCCGTGCTGCAAGGCAAGGGTTATCGCGTGGCGCTGGTGACTGATGGCCGCATGAGCGGTGCCTCCGGCAAAGTGCCTGCCGCCATCCACGTATCGCCCGAGGCGGCAGCCGGTGGCCCCTTGGCCCGTGTGCGCGATGGCGACATCATCCGCCTGGACGCCAACGCCGAAACCCTGCAAGTGCTGGTGAGCGATGCCGAATGGGCCGCACGCCCCTTGGACACCATGCCCGAAGCCCTGCGCGCTGCCAATGGCATCGGCATGGGCCGCGAACTGTTTGCCAACTTCCGCCGCAATGCACTGGCCGCCGAAGAAGGCGCCTGCACCTGGCTCTGACCCCCAATAACGTCGATCTGGAACTTTTCAATGTCTAACGCTCCCGCCTTTACCGCTCTGCAAGTTATGCAGGACGCGCCCGTCATCCCCGTCATCGTGCTCAACGACGTAGCCCACGCCGTGCCCATGGCCCGCGCCCTGGTGGCCGGCGGCGTGCGCATGCTGGAAGTGACCCTGCGCACTCCCCAGGCCCTGGCCTGCATGGAAGCCATTGCCCGCGATGTGCCTGAAGCCGTGGTTGGTGCCGGCACCGTGCGCAGCAAGGCCGATGCGCAAGCCGCCGCCAACGCCGGCGCCCGCTTTGCCGTGAGCCCCGGTTACACCAGCTCCGTGGGCCAGGCCTGCCGCGACTTGGGGCTATCGCTGTTGCCCGGTGTGGCTACCGGCAGTGAAATCATGATGGCGCAGGAAGACGGCTTTACCCAGCTCAAGTTCTTCCCCGCCATGCAAGCCGGCGGCCCCGCCATGCTCAAGGCCTGGAGCGGCCCGTTTTTTGATGTGAAGTTCTGCCCCACCGGCGGCGTGACATTGCAAAACGCACCCGAGTTTTTGGCACTGCCCAACGTGGTTTGCGTAGGCGGCTCGTGGATCGTGCCGGCCGATGCCATGGTCAAGGGCGAGTGGGACAAAATCACCCAGCTGGCCAAGGATACGCAGGCGCTGCGCAAGTAAGGCGCACGGTGGTTGAAAACGAAAAGGGCGCTGCGGCGCCCTTTTTTATTGCGCGGGTAGCTATGAAGTTTGTAGCAAATTTGTGCGCTAGCTACGAAATCACCAAGCCCCCTGCAATGAATTACCTTGGGTTAACGCAGGCCTACACCTGCTTCTCTTGGTGCCTTCTGGATCAGTTCAATCTTGTAGCCATCCGGGTCGGTCACAAACGCGATGACCGTACTGCCGCCTTTGACGGGGCCGGCCTCGCGGGTCACGTTGCCACCGGCGGCTTTGATTTTCTCCACGGCGGAGTAGGCGTCCGGCACGCCCAGGGCGATGTGGCCGTAGGCAGTGCCGATGTCGTAGCTCTCCACGCCCCAGTTGTAGGTGAGCTCGATCTCGGCCTGGGCCGGGTTGCCGCCTTCAAAACCGAGGAAGGCGAGGCTGTATTTGTATTCCGAGTTTTCCGAAGTACGCAGCAGTTGCATGCCTAGTACTTGGGTGTAGAAATTGATGGAGCGTTGAAGGCTGCCAACGCGCAGCATGGTGTGGAGGAATTGCATTCGGCAAATTGTGCATCAGGGCCTTTGCCCTGTCTGTGCATGGTGAATAATCCCGCCACCATTCTGAGGCCCACCATGAGCACATTCACTCAAGTCATTCTTTACACCGACACTGACGGTTTTGCCAAGTTCCGTGAGGAAGCGATTCCTCTGAACGAGGGCAATCCCCAGTCGATGCTCTCAGAAGTATTTGCGTCGGGCGGCTATCAGTTGCGCACCAGCCCTGTGGGCTTTCGCAGCCAGTTCCATTGCTCGGGGCACACGCAGTGGTGCTTTATTTTGCAGGGGCAAATGGAGATCGGGGTGCACGGCAGTTCGCGCGTGTTTGCTCCCGGCCAGCACTTTTACTCGGCAGATTTGCTGCCCGAGGGCGCCACGTTTGACCCTGCCCTCCACGGCCACTGGAGCCGCCAAGTGGGTGACCAGCCCTTGGTCACCCTGTTTGTGCGGGGCTAAGCCGCAGCGGCGCGGGTTGCCGCGCCCTGCAAGGCACCCGACAAAATGCGCTGCACGCCGGGTTGCCCAGCTTTGACAGCCTGCACCAAGCCAGCCGCGACGTCTTCTGCTTGCACGGGCAGGTAGTTGGCAGGAATGAGTGGCTTGAGCAGTTTGCTGACTATCAGGCCGATGCGCTCGCCGGGGCGCCCGGGTTGGTTCAGCGGGCCGCGGTCGCCCACCAAGAGGGAAGGGCGAACGATGCTGACACTGGTGTAGCTCAGCTGGGTAATCGCATCTTCCACCTCGCCTTTGACGCGGTTGTAGAACACGCCGGATTTGGCATCCGCGCCCATGGCGCTGACTACTCCTAATTTGGTAGCGCCTCGCGTTAGCCCCATCTGGGCTACCGCCACAACAGCCTCATAATCCACCGCGCGGAACGCGGCCTGACTGCCGGCCACCTTGATGGTGGTGCCCAGACAAATAAAAACATCGTCGATTTGCGACAGCTCAGGGAGCGCCGCAAAGTCGACAATGTGTTGGGTCAGCTTGGGGTGGGTCAAGGGCAGCGTGCGCCGCCCCAGACTGTGTACCGCGCTGGTGTGTTTATCGGCTAGAAGAGCCGCCAGGACCGCGCGGCCCACGAGGCCCGTTGCCCCCGCGACCACCGCCACCCGGGCGTCCACCGCCGCCGAAGCCGCCTCTGCCACCACCATATCCGCCGCCATTGCCACCTCCACTGCGGCCACCGCCGCCAAAGCCACCGCCACCACCGCGGCGTGCGCCACGGCCAGCCATCATATCGACGCTGGTGCGCATGGGGTCAGGTTGTGCGGTGGATGGACGCGGAGCGCGACCTTCGTGGGTGAAACCTGCAGGCGGCTGGAACTCGGCGCTACCGCCTTCACGGCGCGGGCCTCGGCCTTGTGCGGGGCGCGGGCCTTGCGAACGGGGGGGCTGGAATTCACCACCGCGATCAGGGCCTCGGCCACCGCCGCCATTGCCACCACCATTGCCACGAGGACCTTGGCCACCACGACCGCCGCCGTTACCGCCACCACCAGCGCCGGCATTCCCACCGCGACCACCACCTTGGCCGGCTTTGTTGTCGCGCACGCGTTGCAGCATTTCAGTGCGGGCGGCCTTGGCGGCAGCCTGCATCACATCACGGCTTGGAGGCTTGCCTGCGCCGCCCCAGATGGTCTGGCGGCCCATGGCAATGGGTTCTGCCTTCTCGCCTGGCTCGGGGGCAAATCCCTCAACCACTTTGACTTCGATTTTTTGCTTGGTGAAGCGCTCGATGTCTTGCATGAAGCCTTCTTCGTCCAGGCACACCAGGTTGACCGCAGCACCATCGGCACCGGCACGGCCAGTGCGCCCGATGCGGTGGACATAGTCTTCGCTCACGTTCGGGATTTCGTAGTTCACGACGTGCGGCAGATCGTCAATGTCGATACCACGGGCTGCAATATCGGTGGCCACCAAGGCGCGCACATCGCCGCTCTTGAAGCCGGACAGGGCCTGGGTACGGGCGGCTTGGCTCTTGTTGCCGTGCAGCGCCATGGCGGTGATGCCGTTCTTTTCCAGAAACTCGGCCACGTTGTTGGCGCCGAACTTGGTGCGGGTGAACACCAGCACCTGGCTCCAGTTTTGCTCGTTGATGATGTGGGCGAGCAAGGCCTTTTTCTTGCCGCGACCCACGGGGTGGGTCACTTGGGTGATGCGCTGCACCGTGGTGTTGCGCGGAGTCACTTGCACGCTTTGCGGGTTCTTGAGCAGTCCGTTGGCCAGCTCACGGATTTCGTCGCTGAAGGTGGCAGAGAACAGCAGGCTTTGCTTTTCTTTGGGCACCAGGGCCAGGACTTTTTTCACGTCATGGATGAAGCCCATGTCCAACATGCGGTCGGCTTCGTCCAGCACCAGCATTTGCACCTGGCCCAAGTCCAGCATGCCTTGTTGGGCCAGGTCCAGCAGGCGGCCCGGGGTGGCCACCAAAATGTCCACGCCTTTTTTGACCTTGGAAATCTGCGGGTTCATACCCACGCCGCCGAACACGACGGTGGAGCTGAGTTGCAGGTATTTGCCGTACTGGCGCACGGATTCTTCCACTTGAGCGGCCAGTTCGCGAGTAGGGGTAAGCACCAGGGCGCGGATGCCGATGCCGCCGAATTTGTTCTGCGCGCTGCGGCTCATGGAGAGGCGGTGCAGCAGGGGCAGGGTGAAGGCAGCGGTCTTGCCGGTACCCGTCTGGGCGCCGCCCAGCAGGTCGTGGCCTTCGAGCACCAGGGGAATGGCTTGCGCCTGGATGGCGGTGGGCGTTTCGTAACCCTGCTCGCGCACGGCCTTCACAATGGCTGGTGCCAGCTTCAATTCTTCAAAGTTCATGGATAAATGCGTCCGTCCTGGACGCTTGGGAATCGGCCGTTCTGCTGGCACGCGGCACAGCAGTCAGTCAAAGGCAGATGGATTCAAAAGTGGGATGCCCTGTCACGTAGCGATCCCCAGCAAGTTGCTGGTATTGCAGGCAACTGAAAAGCTGCAATGGGCCGTATTGTCGCACGCTTGGCCGAATGTCCGGAAAACGACACAAAGTGCCCGCCGCGTTTACTGACGGGTAACAAACTGTCAAACCACTGGTGCTGCCCATTCGAGGCGATGAAAATAAGCCTACGATGAAGAAATACCTGTTGCGACGCTTGGGCGTGGCCCACGAGCCCGGCGATGACAAGCCGTCTTTATCCACGTGCATTGAAGCGGTGCTTGAACAGGGCGATGCTTTGCTGGAGGACGTGCTGGAAGGTTTGCAACTTATGTTGGCGGTGGCCGGTGGCAACACCTTGCACGCCCGTTTGCACCCGGTTCGCCAAGCTGCGGTAGACCGGCTGAACGCCCAGTCCGCCGAAGCGAAGGCGGTGTTCCGTGTGGAGCTTCGTAGCGCGGTGTACGGAGGAGGCTCCTTCCGCAAGCCCCAGATCAGCCAAGTTCGTTTTGATGACTTCCAGTTTTTGGAAGAAGAACAAATTGACGCCAACATCGAACTGGCGGTCACGGAGCAAGAGGTCAACCGCTCGGTGGAGTCGGTACTGCCGGCGCTCAATGCATTGGTGAGCAGCCTGATGGGCTGGGCTAGCGTTCAGGCGCATCTGAATCCGCTGAAGCCGGAGGCCTTTGTCCATGCCCTGAGGGAGGCTTTCGGACAAGTCTTGCCGGATGACGAGACCCGGTCGGCTGTTATGGCCCCTGCGGCTGGCATCTTGGGCGCAGCGCTCAACAATATGTACAAGGAGCTGGTGGAGTGGCTCAAGTCCCACGGCGTGGAGCCTGTAGCTGCTTACGCGCCGGCATCCAGCCCTTTTGGTGCTCCCGCTAAGCAGGTCGAAACAGCGGTCACCCGCAGTCTGTTGACCCTGGATAAGCTCCGTCGCTTGCTGTCTGGAGAGTTGGACCCGCGCCCCATGGTGGCAGGAAATGCCGACTTCACCCATACCGTGCCTGCCTCATTTGTGGCGCTCGAAGACATGAAGTTGGTCGAGCCCATGCTCAAGCGTTTGTCGCAACGTGTAAGTCGTGTGGATTCAGACAGCGGAAAGACGTTGGCGACCACCTCCCGAGCCAAAGTCGAAGCACTTCAAGGGAAGGCACTGGGCAAAGAGCTGGGCGAGGAAGTGGTGCGCCTCATGTTGGAAAACCTGATGCGAGACCGACGTTTGCTCGAAGGCGTACGGCAATCAGTCATGAGTATGGAGCCGGTATTGCAGCGCCTGTCCGCCCATGACCCGCGGTTTTTTGCCGATCGAAAGCACCCTGCGCGTGTTTTTCTGGACCGCATGACCCACCGCAGTTTGGCGTTTCAGTCAGAGGACGATGCGGGCTATTTTCATTTTCAGAAGACTCTGGATAACGCCATCAGCGTGCTGGCCGGCGGCGAGGGCGACGCCAAGGCCTTTGAACGTATGGTCCACAAGCTGGAAGAGGGCTGGGCCCGGGAAGATCAGCAGCAAAAGCAATTGGCTGCAAAGGCTGCTCGGGGACTTCTGCATGCCGAGCAGCGAAATATGTTGGCCCAGCGCTTGGCTCAGGAGTTCGCGCAACGCATGACCTTCAAGAATGCGCCGGAGATCGTTCTGGCATTTTTGCGGGGGCCGTGGGCGCAAGTGGTTGCCGAATACCAGCTGAAGTTTGCTGACGGTACCGACGATGCCGAGGGCTACCTGGCGCTGGTGGACGAACTGATCTGGAGCGTGCAGCCGCGACTGGTGCGCAAAAACCGGCCACGTTTGGTCGGGTTGGTGCCCCAGATGTTGCTCAAAATCCGGCAGGGCTTGTTGCTGGTGGATTACCCGGAAGAGCGTATCCCCCCGTTTTTTGATGCCTTGATTGACATCCACGAACAAGCCTTTGACAACGCCAAATATGTGGCTCAACGCGATGCGCCGACCACTGCACCGGAGGTGGTGGAGGCTGCGGCAGAAAAGACGGACGACGAGCTTTGGATGGCGGAAATGGAAGCTCAAGATTCGGGTTTCCTGAACCACATGCAGATGCCAAAGGCAGCGACTGCAGATGTCCCTGAGGTCTCCGACCCTATACTCCAGAATGCCTGGAGTGCCGAGAACTTGCGCACAGGTTCTTGGGTGGACTTGGCATTGGGCGGCGAGTGGGTGCGGGCCCAGTTGTCGTGGGCCAGTCCTCACCGGACCTTGTTCATGTTCATGTCTAGCGGGGGTATGGCGCATTCCATGTCACGCCGGACTATGGACAGACTTCGCGGCTTGGGATTGATCCGCTTGGTCTCTGACGGTCATGTGATGGACAACGCATTGGATGCGGTTGCCCGTGAAGCCTTGTTGAATGACGTGAAAAATGCGTTCGATGGCCCTCCAGTGGCCAACAATTAAGGGGAAGACGGCCGAGCAGTCGATAATATGGTTTTACTGCTGAATAACCAGAATCGCAATGGCCCAATACGTTTTCTCCATGAACCGCGTCGGCAAGATCGTGCCCCCCAAGCGGCACATTCTTAAAGACATCTCCTTGTCCTTCTTCCCCGGTGCCAAGATCGGTGTCTTGGGTACCAACGGTTCCGGCAAATCCACCCTGCTCAAGATCATGGCGGGTGTGGACAAGGAAATTGAGGGCGAAGCCATTCCCATGGCCGGCTTGAATATCGGTTATCTGCCCCAGGAACCCCAACTCGATCCGAACCACACTGTGCGTGAAGCCGTCGAAAGCGGCATGGGCAAGGTGTTTTCTGCCAAAGCCCGCCTTGAAGAGGTGTATGCGGCTTACGGTGCGGAGGACGCCGACTTTGACGCATTGGCCGCTGAACAGGCAGAGCTCGAAGCCATCATCGCAACCGCTGGCACGGACTCTGAGCATCAATTGGAAATTGCTGCTGACGCCCTGCGTCTGCCCCCATGGGATGCCAACATCGGCGTCCTCTCCGGCGGTGAAAAGCGCCGCGTGGCTCTGTGCCGGCTGTTGCTCTCCAAGCCTGACATGTTGCTGCTCGACGAACCCACCAACCACTTGGACGCCGAATCGGTGGACTGGTTGGAGCAGTTTCTGCAACGCTATTCCGGCACCGTGGTCGCTATTACCCACGATCGCTACTTCCTGGACAACGCGGCGGAGTGGATTTTGGAATTGGACCGTGGCTCCGGCATTCCTTACAAGGGCAACTATTCCGATTGGCTGACCCAAAAGGGCGCCCGCCTGGAAGCCGAGCAAAAAGGCGAAGAAGCCCGTGCCAAAGCCTTGAAGAAGGAATTGGAGTGGTCCCGTCAGAACCCCAAGGCCCGCCAAGCGAAAAGCAAGGCCCGTCTGGCCCGCTTTGAAGAATTGAGCGACTACGAATACCAGAAGCGCAACGAGACCAACGAGATCTTTATTCCTGTGGCGGACCGCCTGGGTAGCCAAGTGATTGAGTTCAAGGGCGTGAGCAAGTCCTTTGGCGACCGCGTGCTGATCGACAACTTGAGTTTCAACATTCCTGCTGGTGCAATTGTCGGCATCATTGGCCCCAACGGTGCCGGTAAATCGACCTTGTTCAAGCTGATTGCCGGTCGCGAAAAGCCGGATTCGGGTGAAGTCGTTATCGGTTCTACGGTCAAGATGGCATTTGTGGACCAGCACCGTGACGCATTGTCGGATGACAAGACCGTCTGGGAAGATGTTTCCGGTGGCCTCGACATCCTCAACGTGGGCAAGTTCCAGATGGCCAGCCGCGCCTATTGCGGTCGTTTCAACTTCAACGGAGGCGACCAGCAGAAGAAAGTGGGCATGCTCTCCGGTGGTGAGCGAGGTCGTTTACATTTGGCAAAGACACTGATCGCAGGCGGTAACGTGCTCATGCTGGACGAGCCGTCCAACGATTTGGACGTGGAAACCTTGCGCGCTTTGGAGGACGCGTTGCTGGAATTCGCCGGCACCATGCTGGTCATTTCCCACGATCGCTGGTTCCTCGATCGTATTGCAACCCACATCCTTGCGGCCGAAGGCGATAGCCAATGGACTTTCTTCGACGGCAATTACCAAGAGTACGAAGCCGACAAGAGGAAGCGTCTGGGTGAAGAGGGTGCCAAGCCCAAGCGTGTGCGTTACAAGGCCCTGAAATAAACCGCCGGCGAGGCAAGAAAGCCCCATGCAAGATATCAACCCGCGTTACGCGTCCCTTTACCAGGCGACTGTCAAAGACGCCGCAGCGGGTGGTGCCGCCATCATGGGCAAGCTGATTGCCTCGTTGTGTCGTGACTTGCAAGCGCGCGAGAGTGCTTCGCGCGATTTTCGTGAGCGCGATGTGCATGCGGAGTCTCTCAAGCAGCTTTACCAGCATGAGCAAACCCTGCGTGAGGGCTATGGCCCTGCGTTGTTGGAGCAGTTCACGCGCTCGACGGAGAACGTCAAAGCGGCCATGCCCTCAATTGCCGAAGTCCAGTTTGATCAACTGGAGTTGATGGATGAGGTACAAGTTCAAGAGAGTGTCAACATAGCACGGGCCCAACAAATGGCTATGTTGGCCGCCGAGGCCAGTCTGGCGGAGCTCAATACCCTGATTTGCGCCACCTTGGGTCTGCAAACCGTACGCCCTGAGCGCAATCCTTTGCGCCCTGAGGCTTACATCACCGCCCTACGCAATACGGTGGAGCGTACGCCTGCACCCGCTTCCATGCGCTTGGATTGGCTGACCGTGATGGGTATTGCCTTAGGAGCAGAGCTGAAAGAACTTTACTCCAGTCTTTCTTCCCAATTGAAGACGCAAGGCGTAGTCGCTGCAGGATATGCCGTCACGCCTGCGCCCTCAACTTCTGGTACGCCTAGCGGGGGTAAGGGGCGTGAACCCGCCGTAGCGGCTCAGTTTTCAGAAACATCGCGATATGGCGCCCCGGGCAGTGCGGAGCGTGAGGCGCTGATCGTCCGAGAGTTTCGGGCGCACAAACCGGTGGCGGATCCGGCTCTTTTGACCTTGGATCGCTTGCGTAAATTGCTGGCCGGCGAGCTTGATCAGCTGGGGACACCCCATCGTGTGGCCGCGTTCGCGCAACAGTTTGCACGTCAGTTTGAGTCACCCGGTGGCTATCCCGGACCGGCTGCAGAGAGTCACTCAGATTTCGCATCCACGGTGCCGGCGGCCTTCGAAGCGCTGACCGAAATGAAGCAGGTAGACCGTGTCGTGCAAAGACTTGAGCAGCGACGTGACGGAGTTGCTCCTGCAGCGGGTTTCCAAGGACTGCAAGCTGTGCGCGAAGACATCAGGCGCAGTGCCAGCGGTGTCGCACAGGCGTTGAGCTTGGAGGTGGTGAACCTGATGGTAGACAACATTGCCAGGGATCCCCGTCTTCTGGGACCGGTTCAGGCATTGATTCGAGAGCTTGAGCCGGCCTTAATGCGTTTGGCGCTGGTGGATGCCCGCTTGTTTACCGACAAGCACCATGCGGCGCGCATGCTGGTACAAGAGGTGACCCACCGCAGTCTGGCCTACGCCAATGTGCACAGCCCGGGGTTTCTGGCTTTTCTGGATGAAGTGCGTGAGGCTATTGCCCCTTTGGCCCATGCACAGCCGGAAGGTCCTGAGATGTTTGCAGAGGCCTTGCATGATCTGCAGGCCATGTGGAATGAGGAAGCAGCGAGGCAGGCGCAAGCCCGTACACAAGCGGTCAAGGCGCTGGAGAAAGCCGAGCAACGCAACTTGCTGGCGGAGAAAATTGCCCGTGAAATTGACTCCCACCCAGACGCGGCCAAGGTGCCCGATGTGGTGTTGGCATTCTTGTGCGGTCCATGGGCACAGGTTGTGGCGCAAGCGCGCCTGTCTGGAGGCGCGGGTTCTGCGGCGGCTGACAAGTACCAAGCGCTGATTTCTGCCCTTTTGTGGAGTACCCACCCGGATCTTGCCCACAAGAACATTGCCAAGCTCACCAAGCTGGTACCTTTGCTGCTCAGCACTTTGCGAGATGGTCTGGAGACTATCCAGTATCCGGCCACCAAAACCAGTGCTTTCTTGGAAGTACTCATGGGCTTGCACCAAGCTGCATTCAGGGCCGTGCACAAAGAGGCTGCTGTCGCTGCAGTCAAGGTGGAAGCGGCGGTTCCCAAGGCCGCTGCGCCGATGCCCGTGCGCAACCGCCCTGTGGAGGACGGAAACCCTTGGGTGGCACCTTCAGAAGCACAGGACTCCAATTTTCTGGACATTCCGGACGAGGCACCTCCCACAACTACGGCAGCTACTACCATTTTGTCGCCCGTGGTGCCACCCGTGGCATCCGGCTCGGGAGCCGGTGGTTTGCCGCTGGGCTCGTGGGTCGAATTGCATACCAATGGCGAATGGGTGCGTACCCAGCTCACTTGGGCGAGCCCGCACGGTACCTTGTTTCTTTTCACAAGCGCAGCCGGATCTACACAGTCGATGACTCGTCGAACCCACGACAAGTTGGTGGCGGCGGGTCAACTGCGTGTGATTTCGGCACAGCCCGTGGTCGACGGCGCGTTGGATGCTGTAGCCCAACAGGCCATGAAAAACAGCCTGGACTCTACGCTGTAGCCAGTCGTTGGCGCACCAAGCCGATGTGGTTGCGCAGCGCGTACAGCTCGTCTGCGTAAGACAGCGGGAGTATTACTTTTTCGACCTTAGATTCGATATCAGCGAGTTCAGCCAGCAAATCAGCTACTGAGCCGGGTGATGCTTCGAAGCGGCTCTCGATGTCGCGTAGTTGGCCATACCAGCGGAAGACACGTGAACGTACCCGGTAGGCATACAAAGGTGGCGCGATCTTTCCCAGAGGCAGCAAAACGGCAATGATGATGCCCAGGGCCAACCACATGCGCTCCACCAAGTTTGCAAGGGTGAATGGTATGTAGCGTTGCAGGGCCGGGATGCCGTTCTTCAAGGTGCGCTCGGCTTCAGGCGCCAGCGCAAACTCGCTGTGCGATGCATTGGGGAACTCCCGGGCCCGATTGAACCACCCTGATTGGCCGTGTGTCTGTGCGGCTGCTTGGGCCAGCAGCTGGCGCAAGCCGGGATGTAGTCCATCCCGCACCAACATGCTGGTGGTGGTAGCAATCAGGTGTACGTCCTGGGAGGGGACATTGCGTGCCAAATCCACCACGCCACGGGGCAGGGTGACAGGTGTGATGAAGGGCAGGCGCCGTGCATAGGCCTCGTTCTGCGGAAAATCCATCAGGCGGATACCCGGGGTTTGCAGCAGCAATTGCACCATGGGTGCTTGGGGCGCCGAAGCGAAAACTACCGCGTCGAGCTTGCCTTGCATCAATTGGATGGTGGCGGGTGTTTGCTCCAGATGGCTCAAACGGGCTTTTTTCGGGTCCATGCGGTGCATGTCCATCAAGGCATCCATCAGGGGCGGTACGCCACTGCCTGCGGTGCCGGCGTTGAGACGCAATGTCGCCAACTGATTCAAAGAGTTCAGATGCCCGGTTTCGCTGATGGCCGTCGCTGCACTGCTGCGGTAGAAGAGCCAGATCGGCTCGACAAACAGGTTGCCCAGGGTGAGCAACTCTTCCGCATCTTCATCCTGAGGAACGCTAGCGCTGCCACCTTGCACGAAACCGGCATCAGCTTCTCCTGTTTGAAGTTTGCGTAGGTTGTCCGCGGACCCTTCTGTTTTCACTAGGTTCACCGTGATCCCTTGTTGGCGAAGCAACTTGGCATATTGCTCGCCCATCTCCGCATACGCGCTTTGTTCCGGACCGGTCACCAAGGTCAGGTGCTTGGGGGGCATGGGGTCCAGCCACCAATAGGCCAGCCAAATCAGCCCGGCGCCCGCAAACAGCAAGGGGCTCGCAGAGGTAAAGAGATCCCAGAATGCGAGAAGTGCAGCTTTGACGGGGCGGGGCAGATGCAGGGACATGGTGGCTATAGCGGGTGCTCAGCGAAGAACTTGCCACCATGGTAGAGCAAGGGGGATGCGCCGCTCCGATGGCTGCAGCGCTCCACCTCGCCGACAAAGATCACATGGTCACCTTCTTCATATTGGCTGCGATTGAAACACTCAAAATGCGCTACCGCTCCATCGAGCAAAGGCGCGCCATGGGTGCCACGCGTAAAGCCAACGCCAGCGTAGCGGTCGATGTCCTTGGTGGCGAACTGGATCGCCAGCGCTTGCTGGTCTGCAGCAAGAATATTGATGGCGTAGTGGGCGCCGCGGCTGAACGCCTCCATGGAGCCCGCCTTTTGCGACAAGCTCCACAGCACCAAAGGCGGACTGAGTGAGACAGAGTTAAAGGAGTTGGCGGTCAATCCGACCAAAGTGCCGTCTGACGCCTGCGCGGTGACGATGGTGACCCCGGTGGCAAACATGCCCAGCGCCTGGCGGAACTGTTGGCTGGAGAAGTCAGGGGGCAGCGCACTGCGGGCGCGGGAGGGTGGGTTCATTCGTGGAATTTACCGCGCTTTGTGCTGCACCCCTCTGCGCGGGCAGCAAAACCTTCGCCACATGCGACCTTTACAATGGGTCGCATGTTCAAAAGCCTTTTTGCCTGTCTGGCCATTGCTATCGTTTCAGTAGCTGCTCGCGCA
>RFQA01000049.1 GCA_009925925.1 Betaproteobacteria bacterium | reverse complement strand
TGCCGATCGCCATTGCCATCGGCGCCCAAGGCTTCCGCGATTTCCTCGCGGGTGCCCACGCCATGGACGAGCACTTCCGCACCGCGCCGCTGGAAAGCAACCTGCCGGTGAGGTTGGGCCTGCTGGACGTGTGGTACCGCAACTTCCACGGCTTCACCAGCCGCAGCATCGCGCCTTATCACAGTGCCTTGCGCCGTGTGCCGGCCTACTTGCAACAGTTGGAAATGGAGAGCAACGGCAAGCGCGTGGATGCGTCTGGCGAAGCTTTGCCTTTTGACACTTGCCCGGTGCTCTGGGGCGAACCCGGCACCAATGGCCAGCATGCCTATTTTCAGATGTTGCACCAGGGGACGGACGTGGTACCGGTGGAGTTCATCGCTGTCAAAAAGGCGCGTCATCACCTGAAGGGCCACCACCCCATGTTGCTGGCCAACGTGCTGGCGCAGGCGCAGGCGCTCATGCAGGGCAAAGTGGATGCGGGCGGCCACAAGCACTTCACGGGCAATCGTCCCAGCACCTTCTTGTTGCTGGACGACTTGACGCCCGCTTCGCTGGGCGCGCTGATTGCGCTGCAGGAGCATCGCGTGTTTGTGAGCGGCAGTCTGTGGGGCATCAACAGCTTTGACCAGTGGGGCGTGGAGCTGGGCAAGGTGTTGGCCAAGGACATTGAGCCGCGCTTGGCGTCGGGGGATGTGTCTGGCTTGGATGGGTCTACGGCGGGGCTCTTGGCGCGTTTGCGGGGCTGACAGCTTGCTTGTGCGTTTTCTGACACTCGCACAGCACGCAGCGACTCGGCGGCGGGCTCATGCTGCCAAACGCGCAGAAATCGCCCGCCACCGAGCCCCTGCATGCTGCGGGGCGTTTGGTGGCCTAGGGCGCAGACAACTTTGAGTGCTTCCCTCCAGCTTGTAGAAGCCCGCAACCTGCACCTCGCAGCACAGGGCCTGTTGCAAGCGCCTACGCGCTCAGCTAAGCCAATTGATATAGCGGCGTGCGTTCAGCGCATGGCGTTGCTGCAGATAGACACCATCCACGTCGTCTCGCGCAGCCCGTATCTGGTGCTGCACTCTCGCTTGGGCGACTACCCGCGCGAATGGCTGGAGGAGGCCTTGGCTTCCGGCCAGATATTTGAGACCTGGGCGCATGAGGCCTGCTTTGCGCCCATCGCTGATTTGCACCTGCACCGCGCCTACAACCGCCATACCCGCCGCCACTGGGGCCTGGCCAAAGCCGACAAGACTCACTTGGCGCAGCGCCCCCATCTCAACAAGCTGCTGGAGCACATACGCACCCATGGACCCGTGAAGTCGTCGGACTTTGAACGGCCCGAGGGCAAGGGCGGCCCTTGGTGGGGCTGGAAGGACGAGAAGCGCTGGCTGGAGGCACTATTCGGCTTGGGTGAGCTGATGATTGCGCGGCGCGAAAACTTTCACCGTGTCTATGACTTGAGCGAGCGCGTCGTACCACATTTGCTCCAACCCGCGCCGGAATGGGCCCCTGCGGAACTCGACACTGCGCTTGTCGAAAAAGCGATTGCTGCGTTGGGCATCTCCCAGGCGCGCTGGGTGAATGACTACTTCCGTACCAAGCCGCGCCTCAAAGACCCAGACCTTGATGCGCTGGTGGAGCAGGGCAGGGTACTGCGCGTGGAGGTGCAAGGCTGGGGTGCGCCGGGCTATGTGCATGCCAGCCACGCGGCGCTGCTGAAAAAGGCCATTGCCGGCCGGCTGGAAGCCACGCACACCACGTTGTTGTCACCCTTTGATCCGGTGGTGTGGGACCGGGAGCGAGCCTCTGTCTTTTTTGATTTCGATTATCGGCTGGAGTGCTACACGCCCGAAGAAAAGCGTGTCTATGGCTATTTTGTGTTGCCCATCCTGTGTCGCGGAGAACTTATAGGCCGGCTGGACGCCAAGGCGCACCGCGCAGAAGGCGTATTCGAGGTGCGGGCGCTCCATGTGCAACCCGGCATGGTGTGGACCGCTGCACAGGTGGTCGATGTGGCGCAGGCTATCCAGCGCAGTGCCGATTGGCACGGCACCCCCAAAGTGCGCATTACCCGCACCCAGCCCGCCAAGTGGGCTTCTGCACTGCGGCGTGCACTCCAATCTTTAACACTTGAAAGACCTGAAGCATGAATGTGGTGTTTGATTTCGGCGCGGTGTTGTTCACCTGGCGCCCGGTGGATTTGATGATGGAGTGCTTTCCGCAACGTGCGGCTACCCGCGCGGAGGCAGGGCATTTGGCCCATGAGGTGTTCGGCCACGCCGAATGGCAGGCCTTTGACCGTGGCACCGTATCCATGCCCGACGTCATTGCGCAGGTCGCCCGGCGCGTGGGGCTTGACGCCACAGTGTTGGGTACGCTGGTAGAAAGCATTGGCGACCGTCTTTCGCCCATGCCCGAGTCGGTGGCGCTGTTCGAGCAACTGGTGAGCTTGCGTTCGCAGCGGGCAGCCGCGGGTGGCGAGCCCGTGCGGCTTTACTACCTCTCCAACATGCCTGTGCCCTATGCCCGCACCTTGGAGCGTATGAACTCGTTCTTGAAAGAGTTCGACGGTGGCATTTTTTCAGGCGACGAACTGCTCATCAAACCCGAGCCCGCGATCTACCAGTGCCTGCAAACGCGCTACGCTTTGGAGCCCGCCAACACGGTCTTTCTGGACGACCTGCTCCCCAACATTCAAGCCGCGCAGGCCAAAGGCTGGCACGGCATCCACTTCCACAACGCGCAGCAAGCCACCCAAGAGCTGCAAGCCCTGGGTTTAAGCGAAATCAGCCTCTAGCGCCGATGGAGTGAGCGCGAGCAGCTATCAAAAGCATAGTAAACAAGACGTAAAAAAGCCCCGCAAAGTAAATCCTTGCGGGGCTTTTTCTTTAGATTTAGCCGTAGTGCGAACCAACGCAACTACGACGCAGCATGAGGTGCCATGCCAAGGCGCAAGGGCGCAGACAGTACCTAAGGTACGGCAAGCCCTTGCAACGCCGGCATGGCGCCTCAGGCAAGGAGCAATTACATGCCCATGCCGCCCATGCCGCCCATTCCACCCATATCAGGCATACCGCCACCAGCAGCTTCTTCCTTAGGAGCTTCAGACACCATGCACTCGGTCGTCAGCATCAGCGAAGCCACGGAAGCAGCGTTCTGCAGAGCAGTACGTGTCACCTTGGTGGGGTCCAGAATACCCATTTCGATCATGTCGCCGTAGGTGTCGTTCGCAGCGTTGAAGCCGTAGTTGCCCTTGCCGGCCAACACAGCGTTCACCACCACAGAGGCTTCGCCACCGGCGTTGAACACGATCTCGCGCAGAGGCGCTTCGATGGCCTTCAACACCAGCTTGATACCGGCGTCCTGGTCAGCGTTGTCACCGGTGATGGTGCCGGCAGCTTGTTTGGCGCGCAGCAGAGCCACGCCACCACCAGCCACAATGCCTTCTTCCACAGCAGCGCGGGTAGCGTGCAGGGCGTCTTCCACGCGGGCCTTCTTTTCCTTCATTTCGACTTCGGTAGCAGCGCCCACCTTGATCACGGCAACACCGCCAGCCAACTTGGCCACGCGCTCTTGCAGCTTTTCACGGTCGTAGTCGGAAGTGGCTTCTTCGATCTGGATGCGCACTTGCTTCACGCGGGCTTCGATGTCAGCAGCAGCGCCAGCACCGTCGATGATGATGGTGTTTTCCTTGCCCACTTCGATGCGCTTGGCAGAACCGAGGTCAGCCAAAGTCACTTTTTCCAGGGACAGGCCGATTTCTTCTGCAATCACCTTGCCGCCGGTCAGGATGGCGATGTCTTCCAACATAGCCTTGCGACGGTCGCCGAAGCCGGGAGCCTTCACAGCCACCACCTTCAGGATGCCGCGGATGGTGTTCACCACCAAAGTTGCCAGGGCTTCGCCATCGACATCTTCAGCAATGATCAACAAAGGACGGCCAGCCTTGGCGACTTGTTCCAGGGTAGGCAGCAGGTCACGGATGTTGCTGATCTTCTTGTCGAACAACAGCACGAAGGGGTTGTCCAGCAAAGCAGCTTGCTTTTCGGGGTTGTTGATGAAATAGGGGGACAGGTAGCCGCGGTCGAACTGCATACCTTCAACGACATCGAGTTCGTTCTGCAGGGACTTGCCGTCTTCCACAGTGATCACGCCTTCTTTGCCCACTTTGTCCATCGCGTTGGCGATGATTTCGCCGATGCTGTGGTCGCTGTTGGCAGAAATGGAGCCGACTTGGGCGATTTCTTTGGAAGTGGTGGTGGCCTTGGAAGCTTTTTTGAGCTCTTCGATCAAAGCAGTCACTGCCTTGTCGATACCGCGCTTCAGGTCCATGGGGTTCATGCCGGCGGCAACGTATTTCATGCCTTCGCGCACGATGGCTTGGGCCAGCACGGTAGCGGTAGTCGTACCGTCACCCGCGTTGTCAGAAGTCTTGGAAGCCACTTCCTTGACCATCTGCGCGCCCATGTTTTGCAGCTTGTCTTTGAGTTCGATTTCCTTGGCCACGGACACACCGTCCTTGGTCACGGTAGGGGCGCCGAAAGAGCGCTCCAACACCACGTTACGACCCTTGGGACCCAAGGTCACTTTGACCGCGTTGGCCAAAATGTTCACGCCTTCAACCATGCGTGCGCGGGCTTCGCCGCCGAAAATTACGTCTTTTGCTGCCATGTTTGGCTCCTAAGATTTAAGTAAAAAGGACTGCCAGCGCGCATGAAATAAGCGCCACCAGCTATGAATTCAGTAGCGGTTCAGCTTAGGCTTCGACGACTGCGAACAGGTCGTCTTCCTTCATGACCAACAGCTCGTCGCCGTCGACCTTGACGGTCTGGCCGGAGTACTTGCCGAACAACACGCGGTCGCCGACTTTCACGGTCAGGGCCTTGGTTTCGCCCTTGTCATTGGTCTTGCCGGGGCCGACAGCCAACACTTCACCTTGATCTGGCTTTTCAGCAGCGGCATCAGGAATGTAAATACCGGAAGCGGTGCGGGTTTCGTTTTCAACGCGCTTCACAATCACGCGGTCTGCCAAAGGGCGCAGTTTCATGAAAAATCTCCTAAATTTGGAAACAAGGAACACCAGGCGCTGCCAAAAAGCGGCAACGTCCTGAGAACTAAGCCGGCGGTGCTGTTAGCACTCGATGCCAGTGAGTGCTAATCATAAGGGGTTTTCCGCCCGTTTCAAGGGCAGCCGGTGATTCTCAAGGGCTATTTCTCTGGCCATCTGCCTGACTTCAGCGACTTGAAAACCGGTTTGGTGGATTCCTTGGCTTCCTCTATAGTCTCGTTTTCGCGCATAGAGCGCATGGGCAAACCTGCCGAAAGGCAGGGACGCAAAGCCTCCGGTCCTCCCTGCACAGCAGGCGGATAGCGGGGTTGCTTTCAACAGCTTTGGCTGTGGGAACGGCGTCACGCCCTCCGGAAGCACCGTACTGGAGTCCACACCATGAAGCAAACCAAGCCCTTTGGACGGGCTTATATTCCCGCAACAGAAGCCGCGGCTGCCCGGAATACCGAGACGCAAGTGCCCCAGCCCCCAGTGGCTCAAGAGGATGGCGGCGCAACGTCTACCGGCAGTGCCGATTTGTTCAGTCTGAGCGGCGGCGCCCTTCCCATGGACTCGCCCGAAGTCGCACGTCCTTGGCAACAAAAAATCCGGGAGTGGTGCTCCTTGGCGGCCACGGTCGTCGCATTGCTCACGGTGTATGTGCTGCTGCGGGACAGCATGGCCCTGGCCAACTTGCTGCAGCAGGTCACCACCGAAGAAACGGTGATGATCTGCAAGGACGGCAAGATGGTCTACCCCGACTTCAGCGTTCTCGACCGGCTGATGAACAACGGCCGCTTCCTGTGCACCGATTGGAGCGTGCAACGCGGCTTTCTCACGCTGCCGCGTCACTGAGCGCGGTTCAACTGCGGGTCACAAACCGACAGCGGGCTGCATCTGGGCCGGGTGCAGATAGCGCCAGCGCCCTATCCAGCAGGCCAGAAGCATGGAGGTCATACCGCAAGCGGTGACCAGTAGCATGGGGTCTTGCCAGGCGCCGCCATAGGCGCCGAACATGGCCGCCTTCACCGCCCGCACCACCCAGGTCATGGGCAGCCAGGGGCTGATGATTTCATACAAGCCGCCACTCAGTTCCACCGGCAAAACGCCGCCGGATGCCGATAGTTGCACCGCCAGAAACACCATGGCGAATACTTTGCCCGCATCGCCCAAGGCACGCGTCAGCAGCATCACGATCATCAAGAAAGACAGCCCTGCCACTGTCAGGCACAAGGCAAAGGCAGCGGGATCAAAAATGCGCACCTTCAAGCCCCATAAAACTGTCAGCCCCAGCACCAGCGCCTGTAACAGCACCACGATGGCCGGCATGGCGATCTTGCCAATGAACTTGGCCGGCGCTGAAAAGCGCTTGGCATGCCTTGGCATCACACGGATATGAATCAGGAAGGCCGCCACCCCCGCACCTAGCCAGAG
The DNA here is from genome assembly GCA_009925925.1 of Betaproteobacteria bacterium. Lineage (GTDB taxonomy): Bacteria > Pseudomonadota > Gammaproteobacteria > Burkholderiales > Burkholderiaceae_C > Allorhodoferax. The sequence goes on along the minus strand of RFQA01000049.1, from coordinate 13,602 downwards.
TGCGGCTGGAATCACGTTGGGCGCAAAGCCGCTGCCGCTGTTGCCGACCACGGCATCGACCTCAATAACGGGTTTGACCGAGTTGGCCAGACCTTCCGGGCTGCCTTCCGGGGTCTCAATGGAAGCTGGTAGCGAACGGGCTAACAAATCCAATCCGCCAGAAAGAGCTTGCGTGCCCGTTTTGAGCTTTTGCAGGCCTTCAGACAACGCACTTGCACCGTTACTGATCTGATTGCTGCCAGCGTCGAGTTCATCGAGCTGGCTGTCCTCGGGCAGTTTGGTCACTGCTTGGCGGATAGCGCCGGTCATGGAGCGCATACCATTGGTCAAGGTGCCGACTCCCGCGGCCACCCGGTTGGCCCCGTCAGCCAGTTTCTTCTGTCCTTCGGAAGCACCGCGGAGCCCGTCGTCCAGCTGGTTCATCCCGCCCGCGAGTTGGCCCACGCCTTCTTTCACACGGGTGGATACCAGCAGGCTGTCGTCTGCCTCTGTCTTGAAGGCCATCACGCCTTCCAGCAACTTGTGGCTCCCGCCCTGCAACTCCTCCATGCCTTTGCCCAGCTCCAAATGGCCCGCTGCCAGCGTGTCGGCGCCGGATTTCAGCGCATTGAGGTCAGAATTGCGTGGTCGCTTGGAGTCCAGTGTGCGCAGGCCGTTGCTCAGTTGCTTAAATCCGTCAGTGAATTGGTCGACGCCGCTGTGCAGTTTGACTGAGCCATTGGACAAGGCGCGCCCAGCATTGGCCGCCTGCAGCGCGCCGTTGTTGAGTTCCATGGCGCCTTCGCGCAGGCTGTTCACCCCGGCTCTGAGCTGATCCACGCTGCGCTGCGAGCCGGCTGCATTGGTGAGCACCATGGCCCAGCGCCGCTCATTCAGGCTCTCATTCACTTCATGGCCCAGCTCATTGGCAAACTGTTTGGCGATGACAGCGGTCTGGTAGTTGTTGCCCTCAGAGGCGTAAATCACCAGTTTGCCGCCGCCCGGCATGGCCCCGGGAATGGCGTTGGAGCTGAAGTCCCTGGGAACGATCAGTGCAAAGGCGACCTTGCCCATGCGCACATCCTGGCGGGCTTGTTCGGCGTCCCGGTAGCTCACATATCCAAAGCGAGCTGAACGCTCCAGCCGGTATATCACTTGCGACCCGATGTTGAACATGTGGTCTTTGTATTCCACGCCATCGTCCAGATTCACCACCGCCACGCGCAAGGCGTTGGTGTGCGAGGTTGGGTCCCACACGCTACTTAGATAAATGGAGGCATAAATCGATGGCAAGATGGCGACCACGAGCACTGCCAACATCATTTTGGGATGTCTCAGGACGATCCTGAGCTCTTGTTTGGCTACGTACACAATTTCATTGAAAAAGGTCATGGCGTTGGCGTGTTGTCCGGGGCTGCCGGTGTGTCAGGTCTGGCCGGCGCCGGTGTCCACGCGTGTGGCGGCACCGTTTTGGCATGCGTGGGGTCGGCGGTGTACTGCGGCGACATGATCTGCACCCCGAAGGTGTTGAACACATCTTGGATATTGGCGTGCAGAGCGCTCAGCACCAGTGCGCGCGATCGGGGCCTCTCCGGCATCGCTTGGCATACCAGTCGGTAAACGGGATACCAGTCCGACAGGGCGGTCTGGAAGACTTGCGGCGGTGGGTCCACCAGAATGCCCTCTGTGCGTACCGCCGCGTCGATCAGCATCGCGTGTACCTGGCGCCACGGGGTGTCGTAACCGATGGTCACAGTGGTGTCCACCACATAGCCGGCACCTCGGACCGCACGCGAGTAATTTTTGGTGGTGCCGGCCAGGACGCTGGTGTTGGAGATAGTGAGTTCCTCGCCCAGCCCGGTGCGGATGCGGGTGGCAAACATGCCCATCTCCGTCACGGTGCCCTCTTCCTCCGCCAGTCGCACGTATTCGCCTTTGCGATACACCCGGCCGTAGGTCAGTATCAGACCGCTTGCAGCTTGGCCAACCAGGTTGGACGCACCGAGAGAAATCATCAGTCCGATCAATACGGACAGACCTTTGAAGGCTTCGGTACCAGCTCCAGGCAAATAGGGGTAGGCCATGGCGAGTGCGAATAGCCACACCAGCGCTTTGGCGATGCGGCGTGTGGGCACGGCGACATCGGCATCCAGCCAATCGAGTGCGTGCTCGCTTTCGAGCATGCGTTCGAAAAAGCCGTCCAGGCTGCGTGTGAGCATGCGTGCCAAGTAAAAGATCACCACGGCCGTGAACAGACCAGGCACTGCACTCACTATGGCATTGCCCGCAGTGGCTGCGAAGTCCACCAGATAGCCATTGAGTGCTTCGCCCCATGCGCGGGTGAAGGGAAAGCGCCGCAGCACAAAGCTCAGCCATTCGTACACCACGAGGAACAGCATGATGCGCAGCATCAGGGTGATGGCTCCCCGGACGACAGCGACCACCCGGTTACGGTTCAGCAAGGTGACGCCGCCCACTTGCAGCTTGGTGGCATGCTCTGCAGACAGTTGCATCAGCTTGCGGCTCAAAGTGGCGCCCAACTGACGCAGGGCCAGCCATACGGCCACTGCAATGGCAGACGCGGCCATTGACCATGCCACCGCTTTCAGCACCGCATCCAGATCCCGGCTTTCCTTGCTCTGGGCAATGGCGAGTTCCAGGGCAGTCTGGGCCTTGGCAGCGGTCGACTCCAGCGTGTCCTGCTCGCTTTGGTCAACTTCGGCCGGTGTCACCACGAAAGTGGTGGCGCCGTCGATTTGTACCAGCACGCCCATCGCATCCGCTTTGCGAGAGACGCGGTGCGGCCCGTCTTTGTCCAGCTGGTCTTTCAGCCGGGCGTGTGCGCGCTGGGCGCGGTCAGGGGCGGAGACTCCGCCCAACTCTCCACGGAAGATGATCAGGGGACGGTTGAAAAAGCTCAGCGTCGCTGCGCTTGCGCCCGCGTTGGCGACTGGGTTTGTCGCAGGGCTTGCCGGCAATGTGCCGGGTACCTGCGCTGTCGCGGGCAGGCAGTGCATCAAGGCAAAACAAAAAGCCAGGAAAAATTTCATGGGAAGAGGGGAAGAACGTCAGACCCACTATACCCATTAGATCGTCAGAAAAGCGCCGGAAACTGTGGCTTTAGGAAGTAACTTGCAGGTAACGCGCCACATGCCGGCGGTCGGTCCAGTCTTTGAGCCAGTTCAGGGTGCGGCCGGTGGCGCTGTAGCTGCCCCAGCTGGCTACCGCTTGCTGGCTGCCACCGAACAAAAAGTGCAGCGTGTGGGACGTATCCCGCACCGCATGCAGGCTGGCACCGGTGGTAGCGGCTGGGAGGTTATGCACCAGGGCCTCACTTTCATCTTGGACGGAGAACACTTGGCTGTGGCTGGTACTGCGTTGGTAGGTGTCGATGGCGACTTGACCCTGGCCATCCACGGCCAGCCCGCTGTCGGCCAGCCACGCCGGCGACTGGGATTCGAGCGCGATCAGGGGCACATCGCAGGCCAGGTGAGCGCCGCAGCCCAGGTGCACGGACTCTGCCGTCATGCCCACCGCCACATCCTGAAGCACCGTGATGCGCTGGGCCTTCATGGCGGCTACCAGCCGGGCGTGCACCGGGCTGTCCAAATCCACGCCGCCTTCACCGGGCTTGATCACCAGGGTCACGGCGCTGGAGGGAAGACGCTGGCGCACGGCCAAGGCTAGTTCCAGGGCGGCGGTGTGGTCGCCGATCACAGTCACCCGCAAGGCCTTGCTCGTGGCGAGCTCACACACCCGCGGCCACAGCAGGGCAAACGTTTCCAGCGGGTGGGCAAACAGGCCGAACTCGCGGGCGCCGGGGATGTCGCGCTCGATCTGCTCGCGGTTCTGCACCGGCCCGGTGTTGATGGACAACCAGTCGTAATGCTGGCTGCTGCCGTCATCGAGTTGCAGCGTCTGGCTTTTGGCATCCAGTGATTTGACGCTGCGCTGCAGCCAGCGGATGCCGGCGCGCCGCACCAGTGGCTCCAGCGGAATGGCGCATTCGTCCTGGGTGTAACGGCCGGCCACAAAGCCGGGCAGCATGCCGGGGTAAATGGTGCGGGGGAAGGGGGCCACCAGAATGATGCGCATCTCCGGCAGGGGCTTGGCCGCCAGTGCCGAGAGTACTTGCAGGTTCGCCATGCCGCCACCGAGCAACACCAGCTGGCGGGGCTGGTAACCGCGCGCGTCTGCCGCGTGGGCGGAGTCCACATCCTGCTTGATATGCGCAGCCAAAGCTTTCATACCGCTATTGTTCCACGATTGGAACGGGTTTGACAAATAAATCAGCCTCCAGCGCCCACCGAATATGCGCGAGCAGCTATGGAAAGCATAGCGTTTTCCCTGCTTGCGCCTGCAACTGTGGCTAGGGTTTCACAAGGGCAAGGCCTTTGACAAAGGCCAGACTGCTCCCACCCGTGTTGTCACTGTCCGCCCCGACGACTATGGCCAACAAGGGCGGTACGGTCGCGCTTTCTTCTCCGAAGGCGCGCACAAAGTCGGCGTTCAAGTCCCGTGCATGGCTGACCCAGGTTCCGAGCCGAGCCGGGCCCTGGTCCAGCACGATAAAGCGCAGGCGTTTGCTGTACACGTTGTTCACCACCGTGCCCGGCGACTGCTGGCGGTCCCACGCGTAGCACAGGGTGGCCCCCGGCAGGTTCTCGCCGCTCAAGGTGCGTGCCAAACGCAGCAGGTTGCGCTCCACGAAGGGGATGTTGGCCAGCGGCAAGTCAAACATGGCACAGACTTTGAGCGCCACGTCGTCTCCTTCCTTGCGCAGGAGGTCTGCTTGCGCCAAACCCTCGTCCAGGCGCCACTGCCACTGCAAACGGTTCTCGCGGGTGCCGGCAGGCAGCGCGTGGCTCAGGGTGCTGTAGCTCTTGTCGCTGCGCAGGCGCAGCACAGGCTCTGCGCCTAGCAGCACGATGTCGGGTGCGATCAGCGGCACTTTGCCTCCAGGCAAGCCCACCGCCCGCCATGGGGCGGGTGGCGTTCCGGGGCCAGTCGCCTCTAATGGTGTGAGCGGCGTTGCCCCTGGAGCCTGTGCCCACACCACGGACAAGCTGCACCACGCCGATAGAGCAATAAAAGTGACTCTGACGCCTATGGAATATGCGCGAGCAGCTACTCTTTTCATAGCGGTCGCACGTCGATGCCGATGGGCAGTTCGTCGGCAGGCAATGCACGCACACGGCCGATAGCGCAGGCTTCTGGGTAACCCTGCGCTCGCAGTGCGCGCAAGCAGTCATCTGCTGCTGAGGCGGGCACGGACGCCAACAGCCCCCCGGCGGTTTGGGGGTCCACCAGCAGCGGCCAGAGTGGGTGGGTTACGGCCTCGGTGGCGTTTTCCACCACATGTTGCTGGCGCGCATTGGCGCCGTGCAGGGAGCTCAGCAGGCCCTGCTGCACACATTCCAGCGCGCCGTCCAGCAGGGGCAGGGCAGCGGCATTCAGCACGACTTGCACGCCACTGGGGCGAGCCATTTCTACCGTGTGGCCGATGAGGCCGAAGCCCGTCAGGTCGGTGCAGGCGGTGGCGCCAAAGGTGCGCAGTGTCTGCGCGGCAGTCTGGTTGCTCTGAGCCATGTTCTGCAGCGCAGCTTGTACCCAGCGGCCTTTGGCGGCCGCGCGGCCGTGCGCGGCAAACAAGGCGCCAGTGCCTAATGGTTTGGTCAGCAGCAGCACATCGCCGGGCTGCATGCCGCCCTTGCGCAGCACGCCGGTCATTTGGCCATGGCTGTCGACGTCCACCAGCCCGTTTACTGCAAAGCCCAGCGCCAGCTCGGCGCCTTCGCCGCTGTGCCCGCCGATCAGCGTGCAGCCCGCCGCATTGAGCACCTCGACCGCGCCCTGCATCATCTGGCGCAGGGTGGCTTCCACCTGCCGGTCCACGCCCGGCGGCACGGTGGCAATCGCGGTGGCAGTGTGGGGCTGGGCCCCCATGGCAAACAGGTCGCCCAGCGCGTGGTTGGCGGCAATGCGTCCGAACACATAAGGGTCGTCCACAAACGCGCGGAAGAAATCCACGCTGTGCACCAGCGCTTTGCCGGGCGGCACGCGTACCACCGCGGCATCGTCCGGGCTGTCCAGGCCCAGCAGCACATCGGGGTTGGGTTGCACCCACAGGTTTTGTAGTGCACGTGAGAGCACGCTGGCACCCACCTTGGCACCACAGCCTCCGCAGCGCATGGCGACTGCGGCTTGGGCCTGCTGGGCTTCATCAGCGTTTAGCTGAATGGATGCGTTCGATGAAGTGGTTGGAGCCATGACAGAGAGGCCCGCCAATCCATCCACTCCCTGCACGCTGAAGCGCTGCGTAAAGCGGCGGTCTATCCAGTCTTTCCAGCGCCAGACCCAGGCACCGGCAAAGCCGAGCGCGCCGCGCGAGGCCACGGCATAGCGGTCACCGGTGCTGATCAGGGCCAGCCAGTGGCGCTGCGGGCGGTAGGGTTGCAGGGGCTGGCCTTGCACTGCGCGCAGCAGGTTGATGGCCAGCGGCATGCCCATGCGCACGGCGAAGACACCGGCCTTTTCCAAAGCAAAGTTCTCCATCGCTGCCACGTCGCCCGCGGCAAATACACGCGGGTCGGTGATGCTTTGCAGCGTGTCGTGCAGGCGTATGCAGCGGTTGTCAGTCAGGGCCAAGCCGGTGCCTTGCAGCCAGGCGCCGCCACCGGCTTGGGTGACCCAAAGTACCTCGTCGGCGTCAAACCACTCGCCTCCTGCACTGCGCAAGCGGCCTGCCTGTACTTCTGCCACGGGTGTTTGCAAGTGCACCTGCACGCCGCGCTCGGCCAGCACTTTGGCAAAGCGCCTCTGTACGCCCGCGTTGTGGGTGGGCAGCAAGCCGTCAGACGTAAACAAGTGGAATTGCGGCGCCAAGTTTGCGCGCCCTGCGGCCTGTGTCTCGGCACTCAGCCGGTACTGCATCGCCAGGCACAACTCCACGCCGCCCGCGCCACCGCCCACAATGGCTATCGTCAGCGGCCGCGTAGCTTGCGCCACCTTGTCGAGCAACTGAAGCCAGCGCTGGTCAAATCCGGTAATGGGTTTGACAGGCACCGCATGATCGGCAGCACCGGGGGCGCGCATCTGCGGCGTGGAGCCGGTGTTGATGGAGACCACGTCGTAGTCGATATCCGGCCGGCCGCGCAGTTGCACTGTGTGTGCCTCACGGTCCAGACCCATCACTTCGGCTTGGATGAAACGCGCACCGGTGGCGGCGCACAGGCGGCACAGGTCGATGTGCACATCGTCATAAGCGTAGTGCCCCGCCACATAGCCAGGCAGCATGCCGGAGTAGGGCGTGTGCGCGTCGGTACAAATCAGGGTGATGCGCACGCCGGGCAGCGGGTGCATGGCAAAGTAGCGCAGCGCCACCACATGGCTGTGGCCGCCGCCCACCAACACAATGTCTCTAACGATGGGGGTGGCGGGTGTTTGCATATCCTTGAATTGTGCCGCTACACGCACAGTGGCGAAACGTGGGGGTACGGTTTGCAGCGCCGGGCCGCCCCAAGCGCAAACGCGCCCCCTCGGGGGGCATCGACCCGCGCAGCGGCGAAGCGTGGGGGCGATACTTTAGCCACGCTTCCAGTCGTGGAACTTGCGCACCCATTCCAAGAGCTTGTGCGGCTGGTGCGCGCGCTTCCATTCCCCTGCGGCGTATTTGTTGGCTTCGGCCAGTGTGGGGTAGGTGTGGATGGTGCCCAGAATTTTGTTCAGGCCCAGACCGTGTTTCATGGCCAGCACGTATTCGGCCAGCAGGTCGCCGGCATGGGTGCCGACGATGGTCACGCCCAGAATCTTGTCTTTGCCCGGCACGGTCAGCACTTTCACAAAGCCATGCGCCTCGCTGTCGGCAATCGCGCGGTCCAGATCGTCAATGCCGTACTTCGTCACCTCGTAGGCAATGCCTTGCTCTTTGGCATCCTGCTCGTTCAAGCCTACGCGTGCCACCTCGGGGTCTATGAAGGTGGCCCAGGGGATCACCGAGTAATCGGCCTTGAACTTCTTGAAGTCGCCGAACAGCGCGTTGACTGCCGCATACCAAGCCTGGTGCGCCGCGGCGTGGGTGAACTGGTAGGGCCCGGCCACATCACCCGCAGCAAAAATATTGGGGTAGATGGTCTGCAGGTACTCGTTGGTTTGCACCGTCTTGTGGGTGGGGATCCCCAGCTCTTCCAGGCCGTAGCCGCTAAGGCGCGCAGTGCGCCCCACGGCGCACAGCAGTTGGTCAAACGCAATGCGCTTTTCCACACCGGCGTGTTCCACCACCAGTACTTTCTCGCCATCGACCATCTCGCAGCGCAGGGCCTTGTGGCTGGTCAGCAGGTCCACGCCATCGGCGCGCAGGGCGTTGGCGGCAAGTTCCGACACTTCCATGTCTTCCCGCGCCATGATGCGCGGTGCCATTTCTACTTGGGTCACGGCAGAGCCCAGGCGCGCAAAGCTTTGCGCCAGTTCGCAGCCAATTGGCCCTCCGCCCAGCACCACCAGGCGCTTTGGCACCTCGTCCAGCTTGGCGAACTCGTCCCACAGCGTATCGCTGGTGACATAGCCCACCTCGTCCAGACCCGGCAGGGGCGGAACAAACGGCCGTGCGCCGGCGGCGATGACGATGCTGCGGGTGGTCAGTGTTTGCTTGCCACCGTCGTTGAGGGCTATCTCCACCGTCCAGGGGTTGACGATCTTGGCGTAGCCCTGCAGTACTTCCACGCCCAGGCCGGTGTAGCGCTCCACGCTGTCGTGGGGCTCGATGGCGGCAATCACGTCGTGGATGCGCTGCATCACTGATTTGAATGAAAAGAGGTTCTGGCCCTCGTCGGATGTGCGCAGGGTGCTATGCAAACCATAGCGCTCTGCATGTTGCATCTGGTGGGCAAGCTTGGCGCTTTTGATCAGCGCCTTGCTGGGCACGCATCCGTAGTTGAGGCAGTCGCCGCCCATTTTGTGCACCTCCACCAGCGTGACCTTGGCTTTGACTGCCGCCGCAATGTAGGCCGACACCAGCCCGCCCGCGCCACCGCCGATGACGATGAGGTTGCGGTCAAAGGTTTGCGGGCGCACCGCATTCCAGCGGGCGTAGACCTTGCGTTGTTGAATGAAGTTCATAAGCGCCTTTGCAACGATAGGAAACACACCGAGCAGCACAAACGCGCCCAGCAGCTGAGGGCTGGCAACATCTTTGAGGGACTGCAGTTCCGCCAACCGGGTGCCTGCGTTTACGTACACGGCGGTGCCGGCCAACATGCCGAGCTGACTCACCCAGTAAAAGGTGCGGGTGCGCATGGCGGTCAGGCCCATGGCGAGGTTGATCACAAAAAACGGAACCACCGGAATCAGCCGCAGGCTGAACAGGTAGAGCGCGCCGTCCCGCGCCACGCCTTGATTGATGTCCGCCAAGCGTGCGCCGAAGCGGGCTTGCACCATGTCGCGCAACACAAAGCGCGCCGCCAGAAACGACACCGTGGCCCCGATGCTGGACGCAAACGACACCAGTAGCAGGCCCCAGCCCAGTCCGAACACACCGCCCCCGGCCAGCGTGAGGATGACTGCACCCGGCAGGGAGAGCGACGCCACCAGCACATAGAGGGCGAAGTAGGCAGCCCGCAAGCCCCAGGGGTTGGCCGCGTAATGCGCAGCCAGCGCGTCTTGGCTCTGGCGCAGAGCTTCCAGGCTCAAGAAGCGGCCTAGGTCTAAGGCCACAAACGCTGCAATGCCAGACGCTACGACCGCCAGCACCAGAAATTTGGAAGCTTTCATGCAGGTCTTTCAGGAGAATGCACGCCAACCCCACCAGATGCGGGTGGCAGTGGTCACCGCGCACAGGGCGGCAAAGGTATAGGCCAGCACATCGAAATGCGCAGGCCATATGCACATGGCCACAAAGAAGGCCAGCGTCTCGGTGGCCTCGGTCAGCCCACCCAAAAAGTAGAACGACTTGTCGGGGTAGGCCAGGTTGTCCATGCCGCGCTTGGCGGCGAGGGCGGCAAAAGCCAGAAAGCTGCTGCCGGTGCCGATGAAGGCGGCAAGCAGGGCAGCGGCGGGCAAGGCGTGGGCGGCGGGGTTGGCGACGGCAAAGGCCAGCGGAATGCTGGCGTAGAACACAAAGTCCAACGAGATATCGAGGAATCCGCCGGCATCAGTCGGCTGCGTTTCACGGGCCACGGCACCGTCCAAGCCATCCAGCAATCTCGAGGCTAACAGGGCGATAGCGCCCATGGAATATGCGCCAATAGCTATCAAAAACGCAGCAAGCATGCCGACGGCAAAGCCGGCGAGCGTCACCGTGTTGGCACCCACGCCGGCTCGCACTAGCACGCGTGCGATGGCCTGCAGCGGGGGGCGTAACAGCGGGATGGCGAAGCGGTCTAGCATGGGTGGGGAGTCTACGTGTCGGTGGCTTACCCGTCAGTCGCGCACGGGAAGCACTTCTTACAGTTCGCCCAGGCGGATCAACAGGCCCCGGTCCGCAACATCTGCCGCGTCGTGGGTGACCAGCAGGGCGGGTATGCCGCGGTCGCGCACCAGCCCGAACACCAGTGCGCGCATGCGTTCACGCAAGGCGGCGTCGAGTTTGGAGAAGGGCTCGTCCAGCAGCAGGGCTTGGGGGCGTGCCACCAGTGCGCGCGCCAGAGCCACCCGCGCGCGTTGGCCGCCCGACAGGCGTGCCGGGTCGGCGTGCGCAAACTCTTGCATTTCCACGTCCTGCAACGCCTGCTGCACCGCTGCCCCCCTCATGGCAGCGGGGCCTGCGGGCACGGCGAAGAGCAGGTTCTCGCGCACCGTCATGTGGGCGAAAAGCAGATCATCCTGAAACAGAATGCCCACCCGCCGTGCCTGCACCGGCAGTGTGTCAATCCGCTGCCCATGCAGGCGCACTGCTCCGCTCCAAGACATGCCGGGTTCCAGCGTGCCGCACACTGCCGCGAGCACGCTGCTTTTGCCACAGCCGCTGGGCCCCATGAGCGTGTGGATGGTGCCAGGGCTGATCTCCACCTGCAGGTTGCGGATCAGGACGCCTGCGGGGCTGGATAGAGTGGTGATGTGAATCTGCAGGCTCATGGTGCGATGCGGATGGTGCCGTCAGCATCGACGGCCACGGGAATCGCCAACAGCGACTCGCCTTCGCAGTCCCCCGCGGTGCACAGGCCATCGCTCCACCGGTAGTGGGCGTAGTGCACATTGCAAGTGATCCGCACATGGGGCTGGAACTTCAGCAGGTCTTGTCGCGCCGCCAGCGGCACCCCGAAGTGGGCGCAGCGGTTCACATAAGCCCGGACGTCGGACGCGCTGCGCAGCAGGAGGTAACGGAACACGCCTGAGCCCTTGCTTTCTGCCGATTCCGTGATTTCCGCCATGGTCACACTGCCATCTGCCAGCTTCCCGATATGGCCCAGCACGGCGCCCGGCGGCGGTGCGCAGGGCACCTCGTTCCAGTGCCGGGGTTCAGCGGAGGGGCTTGGCGGCTGATTCGTCATGGGTGTCATTGTGACTTCGCCGGCACCTGAGCCGGCCAGCGGCGCGCCCGCCCTATCCACGCGGCCAGCCCGAAGGCCAGTACCGGCAGCATCCATTGCAGCCAGGCGAATGCCGAGGTCAGCGAGCGCTGACCGCCAGCGGCCAGCGTCACCGCTTCGGTGGTGACAGTCTGGAACCGGCCGGCCCCCACATATAGCGTGGGCAGATACTGGGCCACGCTGACTGCAAAGCCGATCGCCCATGCCGCTGCGAGTGCGCTACGCAGCAGCGGCCACTTCACCCGCCACAAGAACACGGCATGGGGGTGGCCCAGGGTAGCGCTCACCATCTGCAGGCGACGGTCAAACCCGAGGTAGGGGCCCTGGAGCGCCATCAGCACATATGGGACGCCAGCCAGCGTGTGGGCCAGCCATAGCCCCGCGCCCGTAGTGTCCAGACCCCAGGCCAGACTGAAGCGGTGCACGCCCAGCACCCACAACAGGGCGGGCAGCACCAGCGGCACCATCCACAGCGGCATCAGGCGTTGTTGCCAGCGCGCCGGTGCCCATTCCAACCAGGCCACGGTCCAAACCAGCGCAGCGCTGCTACTGGCCAGCGCCAGCCACACACTGGTCCACAGGCTGCTGTGGCTGCCAACGACCTGTTGCCAGGCGGACCACGTCAGGTTCTGCGGCCACAACGCCGGGAAGGGCCAGGCCCCCGTGATGCTGCCCACTAGCAGTGCAAACATGACGGCGGCATACACCAGCAGCAAGCCAACGAGGGAAGCGGGAAGCGATGCCGCGAGGAGATTTCTTTTCTCGGAGCTAGGGGTTCGCATGTCGTGGCCCACCGTTCCCCGGGTCCATCGCTTTCGCCAGAAACTTAGTTGCCACATGCCCCAGAGCACCACTGCACCAACCGCCAGTACCAACGCCAGACACCAAGCCGCAGCGGCGCCTTGTGCGTTGACAGTGGGGTCTGCATCCTGCAGCCATTGCCAGGCGAGCATGGCCAGCGTGGAGGGCGTGGTTGGCCCAATGACCAGCGCCACATCCACCACCGTGAGGCCATAGGCCCACACTCCCAGCAGAGGCACCGCCAGGCGCGGCAGTAACTGCGGCCAAGCCACCCGCCACCAGGCTTCCCGCTCGCTGTAGCCCAGCGTGTGGGCGAGGGTGAGCTCCTGCCGCAGGCGGCGCGCCACATCCGGGCGTTGCAGGTGCGCCAGGGCTGCCCACAACAAAAACGGTACTTCTTTGAGCACCAGCACGAATATCAGGCCCAGTCCCCATGGATCCTGGGTGGTAGGCCAAGGCGGTGGATCCGTCAGACCGGTGGCCCAGGGCGAAAAGAGTCGCAGAAGCCAGCCGCTGGGTGCCAGCAGCGCCACACAGCCAATGGCAAACGCCGCATGCGGAACTGAGAGCAGGGGTGCCAGCCAGCGCGCCAGCCGGTTACTGCCCTCCAGCGATTGCAAGCGGCCCACGGTTGCGGCCAGTATCCAAGCGGTCAGTGCGAGTGCGAGCAGGGTGGATGCCAATCCGGTCCAGATACTCTGGTACAGCGCCCGCCACACCAAGGGCTCTTGCCACAAGGCCCGCCATGCTTCCAGCTGCGCTGCAGACACCCCTGCAGCAGCCAAGCTCCAGAGCATGGGCAATGCCACCACAGCTGCGAGCGCAGCGGCCGTGGCATGGCGGGCGGGTGAAAGGCCAGAGGCGGCGGAGTGCAAGAAAATCCCTGTTCGGAGCGGAGAAACTGTCAGGGTGATCGTACACAAGGACGTTATTCCGCCCGGGCTCTGTCGCATTCAGTGCGCAATGAAATTGGGCCCGAACCCGCAAGCGCAGGTGGAGCCCATGTCTGAATCCCAGTGGTTGTACCCCGGTTGCAGGCTGCCGGCCGGACCGGCAGCTATCGCCTCAGGTTCATTCGACCTGCTGAATGCCGGCCAATACCCAACCGCCGTTACCTTGGCGAGCCTTGGTCAGGTGCCAGATTTCGTCGAACGTTTCGTCGTCGCAACCTGCGCCGAAGCGGATAAAGCCTGTGAACTTCACGCTCACCAGATAGCGGTTTGCTTCTTCCACCACCTCCAGCACTGTGGTGTCGATACGGACCACCTCGCTGGTCTGGGTAGCCGCTTCGCGCTCT
>RFQA01000048.1 GCA_009925925.1 Betaproteobacteria bacterium | reverse complement strand
CCAACTATCTCAGTGCCGATACAGCAGTCACCGGAACAGGTTCCGCCAAGAACGGAGTGTCTCAGGCCTGCACATTGAATTATGGAACTGGCTCCACCTGTGCTTCTGGTGGTACAGCGACTTTCACCATCATTGGCGCTGCCAACTAATTCCCAACCGCGTCTCGCAAAAGCCAGTGAAGTTGGCTTCACTGGCTTTTTCTTTTCTGGCCCGCTATTTGCGAACTTGCATCTCTGCACGCCAACTTTCGGGTGCAAAACCTGCTGCATCCTTTTGGAAGTTATTTTCCCCGGGCCAGCCTTGTACCCAAAGGCGGTAAGCCTGAACGGTTAACGCTTTATCCTTGTTCTGCAGACCTATCGCCAGAGCGAAGCGGACAAGGTCGTACTCTACGTAGCCTTTGGCAAAGTAAGTGCGAAGTTGCTGAGCGGCTTGGTCGTCTTGGCCGGCACGTCGCAGTAGCAGGATGCCCAGCGCACGGGTACGCGGCGCATCGGATTGCAACGCTTGAAGCGCTTCCAATGCAGCCTGTGCTTCGGCCGGTTTCTGCAAGTTCGAGTAGAGCAGCACACGGTTGGCGTGCACATCGGGGAGGTATGGGCGCGATGCTGCGACGGAGTCCTGAGCCCACAATGCGGCCTCCAAATTGCCGGTGGCGGCAAATTGGCCTGCAGCCAGTGCAGTGAGTTTGCGGTAGTGCGGGTTGATGGCCACGCCTTCTTGCAACAGGGCAAAGGCCTCTTGTTGCAAAGATGCACGTTGATCTGCCGGGATGTTAGGTTTTGCAACCAGCAGGTTCAGGATCTGCACGCTGCGCACAATGCAGATTTCGGCGCGCATCGCTTGGGTACTGATCCATATGCAGACGAGCAATGCAACAACGAGTCCGCCGATACCGACGCGCCATGTACCTTTCGAAAAGAGCCCGATCTGGCGTGTGGTGGAACTTGCCAGTAGGGCCAAGGCCACCATGAATAAAGCGCCGGTACTTGCCAAGCGCCACGGGAAACCTGCATTGCTCACCATGAACAAGGTCAGCAAACTACACAAGGCCACCGCCTGAACGGCGCCCTGCAGCCCTGCGTTGCCCGCTACTGACAGTTGCCATGTGCGCTGTGTGCTGAGAAGCAGATAAGCGAGAAGCACCGCCAGAGTTCCACCGCCTACCGGAAGGCCATATTCACCCAGCAGCTGCAGGAACTCGTTATGGGCATAAAAGTCGGTCTCCAGCGAGTTGTTCCAGCCCTGGTACAAGGGGATGTGTACTTCCCATGCGCCGGCGCCCACCCCTGTCCAAGGGTTTGCCATCATTAAGCGGGCGGTAGATCGCCACATGCTGGAGCGGATAGAGAAAGAACCTGCTGTGTACTCGGATGGCTTGGTCATGGAGCCCGCACGCAGCACACTGCGCTCCAATGGAGCTGCACCGAAGCCTTCGGCCAATAGCGCGGGATTCTGGGTAGGCAAGGTACCCAGGCTGAGCACGCTCACAACGAGTACCAGCAGACAGGACAGGCGGGAACCTTTGCTCCAACCAGATACCCCCAGTGCGCTCCGGTAGCGCCATAGTACAAAGAGGAGCACGGGGCCTACCAGACACCAAGCCACCAGCGCCGAACGGGTACCGCACATCGTCAGAGCCACCATATTGAAGGCCAGCGACAGCGCCATGAGTTGCCGCCAACGCGGGGCCTCCAGTTGCACCAACAGATAAGACGAAAACGGCAATGTGCAAACCAGGTACTCCGCAAAAAAGTTGCGGTTAGCGAAGGTGGAGGCCGGAACTGCAGCTTGAGGAAACCAATCCAAATTTCCCCAGTACTGTGCGGCCACCCAGGCCGAAGCGCCCACCGCTCCAATGTGGATACCGGCCAGCAGTACAGGGATGGTCTCTTTGTGCATCAACTGTAAGGCGACCCACAGCAGTAAGCCCAGCATCGCCCAGCGGCAGGCCTCTACGCCGGCCAAGTAGCTGTGGGACCACGCCATGCTGGCCAAGGCGTAAACACACAGCACGGCCGGAAAAAGCAGCAGGCCATGCACCCGGAGCCGGGCTGTTTCAGTGCTGCGTAGCGAGGTCCACCCATAGGCAATGGCCGCACACAGCACGCCGATGGCCAGTAGCGTCGATTTCAGTGTGTCTTGCAATACCCACTCCCCCGGAATGCCGGCTATGGGTACCAGTGCCAGGGTTAAGGCCAGAATCCATGCCCCTACATGGGAACTTGCGGGTGTCCGTGGTCTCTCATCACCGGAAAAGCGGCTGTTTTCGGGCGACCGGACGGCCGGTGTTTCGGGCATAGTGCGAATAAGCTTTGCGCGAGCGCTGCCTGTGCATTGAATCACCGGCATTTGATGGTTAAATCTGCCTCTAGCGCCGGTAAACATTGCGCGAGAAGCTCCTAAAAACATAGCGACTCTAACCCATCCATGTCACCAAAATTGACCGCAGCCTATCCTGGAGCGAGGTTGACCGCCCTTTGCCGGAGCGGTCAGGCAGGTTTCACGCTGGTGGAGCTGGTGATGGTGATTGTTTTGTTGGGGATTCTGAGCGTTTATGCCGCGCCGCGCATATTGAATTCGGGTGATTTCTATGCCCGGGGTTTTCACGACCAGTCCATGGCCTACCTGCGCTACGCGCAAAAAACGGCCATTGCGCAGCGTCGTGCCGTGTGCGTGACCTTGAGTGACAGCGCCATCAGTTTGCGAATTGCGAACGCTGCCGGGAGCAACACATGCACTGCGACCTCGCCGACAGGTCCTCTTGGCACGGACTTGGCAGGCCCTGCCGGTGAAGGCGGACTCAGCGCTCGTAGCGGCGTAGCGTTCAGCAGTACGCCTATCAGTTTCAACTTTGATGCACTGGGTCAGCCGGTGGATGGCAGCACTGGTGCCCTCGCCGCAACCCAGATCTTGCAGGTGGTGAATGTCAACAGGTCCATCACGATCGAGGCGGTCACGGGGTATGTGCATGAATAGCCCCCATCGCCATGCCGGCTTCACGCTGATAGAACTCATCATCTTCATCGTGGTGGTGAGCGCCGGATTGGCGGGCATCTTGTCGGTCATGAACACCACAGTGAGATCCAGCGCCGACCCGATGGTGCGCAAGCAGGCGATTGCAATCGCTGAATCAGTGCTCGAAGAAGTACTTCAAAAAGCCTATGCTGATCCGGATGACACGCCGGCCGTGGTGGAGGCGAATCGCACGCTCTGGGATAACGTCGACGACTACAACGGCAAGACAGAGGCCGACCTCGCGTTGCCCACGGCGGTATCGGCCTATTCGGTGCGCATTGCAGTGACGGATGGCAGCGCCGCGCTCGGCATTGCAGCCAGAAAAGTTACGGTGACGGTGAGCAGGGGCCCAGACTCCATCACCCTGACCGGTTACCGGACAAACTACTGACCATGGCCCGCACTCCCTTTGTCCCCCGTCAGCGCGGTTTCACTTTGGTGGAGCTGGTGATGGTGATCGTCATCCTCGGCATCGTGGGCGGCATGGTGGCGGTATTCATGCGGGCGCCCATCGAAGCCTACTTTGACAGCGGGCGCCGTGCGGCGTTGACGGACGTGGCGGACACCGCGGTACGCCGCATGTCGCGAGACCTGCGCAAAGCCCTGCCGAACAGCATCCGTACGTCCACCGTTAATGGTTCTGACACCTGCCTGGAGTTCATTCCCACCCGCACGGGTGCGCGCTACCGCGAGCAAGACCGGGTGGCTGCTGATGGCAAGGGATTGAACTTTGCCGCAGCGGATAGTGCGTTCAACATGCTGGGTCGCAATGCGGATTGGAGCGCGGATCAGCAAATCAGAACCAATGACCTGATTGCGATTTACAACCTGGGAATTACCGGTGCCACCACCTACAACGGAGACAACGTAGCCCGTGTCAGTAACATGGCAGCTGACACCAGCAGCGGCACGGAGGAAACTACCATTACTTTGGCTGCTGCCAAGCAATTTCCGTTGGAGTCCGGCAACCGGCGGTTTCATGTGATCCCTGTTGAAGAGAATGTGGTGGCCTATGTGTGCACCGGTGGCACCTTGCGTCGTTTGGCGACGCCGGGGCTTACTACAGGAACGGCCCCTCTTTTTACCAACAGCGCGACCAGCTACTGTGGTAGCCCGGCGCAGCTAGGCAGCGCCCCCGTCATTGCGAATGATTTGTCCGCGTGCGCGTTCACCTACAACGGCAGTGACCTGCAGCGCAACGGTTTGGTGCAGATTTCTTTGGGTATCACCCGTGATGGTGAGACAGTCAGCTTGTTCCATCAGGTCAACGTGAACAATACGCCATGAAAACCGATCCACATGATCAACACGGATTTGCAGTCATCGCTGCCATTTTTCTGGTGGTGGTCCTGGCGGCGCTGGGGGGCTTCATGGTCACGTTTTCCAACACCCAGCAACTCACATCAGCCCAAGACTTGCAGGGTTCGCGTGCTTACTGGGCTGCGCGAGCTGGCTTGGGTTGGGGGGTGGCGCAGGTTGCTGCCGACTCCACTGTCTGCCTGAGCAGCTCTCCGGCAGGAATATCCGGTGCTCCGGTGACTGTGGAAGGTTTTGCAATCACGTTGCTTTGTTCATCCTCCTCATACGCTGACAGTGGGGGTACCGTGGCTATTTTCAAGCTCGAGGCCAGGGCAACTTCCGGCACCGCGGGAACCCCAAATTACGTGGAGCGCAGTTTGAGCAGCTACTTGGAAAAGTGAACTTATGTTGTCAAAAATCGCTCTCAAAGACGGATTGTCGAATGCACCGGGGGAATCAAATGTGCTTTGGTTTTGATGTCATGCGGGGTTTTTTCTGCCGGATTGTCAGACTGTCGTCGTTTTTGATTTTGATGAGCATTGCCCCGCTGACCCAAGCAGCAGGCTATACCGCAAGCATTACGACGGCATATCCTCAATTGCCCATTGACAACGCGGTTGCCAAACAGGTCGTATGGGCAGCAGGAAACAGTAGCGGCTTTCCGTCAGCAACCATAGCTTGCGATGATTGCATCTCGCAAGTCATGCCCATCGGCTTCAATTTCAACTTCGGAGGCGTGAGTTACCCGAACTGGAGCATGCACGCCAACGGAGTGATCTTTTTTCAACCCGCCAGTGCTACCGGCGCCGGGACTACAGGATCTGGTGCAGCTTCTGGGGCTCCCACCTACATTCCCAATAACCTGCCAACCGCCAATTTCGGTACGTCGGGGCAGCCAGCGTTAATGCCTTTCTGGGCGGATTTGATCCATAACGCAAGCTCACTGACTTTTCCGCAAACCTCCGCATCTGCGAGTCTTTACCAGTACCAGTTGCTCAATGTTTCTGGGGCTCAGGTGCTTGTGATCAAGCTCAGTAATGTGGGGTACTTTTCTGCCCCTTCCAATCCGGTCAACATGCAGATTCAGATTTGGTCCACTGGTCAGATTGTGTATGCGTATGGCTCCATCACCACCATTGCCACCGGGAATAACGGGTTGACCATCGGACTTCAATATCCAGGTGGTGGGTGCAATTCGCTTGCCAACAAGTTGTCCACGTCATTGAGCAATCAGTCCTACCTGTTTGCTTGGGACGTCAATGCTCCAGCTTGTCAGCAGATTCCTACCGTCGATCACTTTGAAATCCGCGAAAGCGGGACTGCCACCATGTGTGCTGAGCCGGTGAAAGTGCTTGCCTGTTCGAGTGCAACTGCGCCTTGCCCGGCGGCCAACATCATCAGCAATCAGATCATTAATGCGGCTGTTACCGTGGCCGGTACGGGCTCTGTAGGTACGCCAAACATAAGCCCCTCCAGCTTTAACCTTCAGCCCAGCTCTTCTATTCAAACGGTGAATCTCACGTGGACGACCGGGAGTGCAGGTACTGCAACCTTGGGGATTCAGGCGTCGGTGTCTGCAACCGGTGCATTGGTGTGCACCAATGCAGCAGGTACTGCCCGGCAAGCCAATTGCAATATGGTGGTGAGCAATCGTGCCTGTGTGACGCCGCCACATCACTTCGAAATCAGAGGCCCTGCAAACGGAAGTACCTGTGCCAACAGCACTTTTACGATTAGAGCTTGGGCAGATGCGGCCCAGGCAGTCCCCTACACAGCAGGGTGGACCGGTACTCTGACTCAAACTGGTAACTCAGCATCCATTCCGAACTTGGGCGCTTTCACGGTTCCGGCAGGCAGCAGCAGTGTCGATATTGCGCCCATCGGGTTTGTTTCTACAGGGACCACTACTTTCAGTACATCCAGTCCTACCCCCTTAGTGGGAAGCACCACCTGCAATTTTGGTGGGTCGACCTCATGCGGGCTGGTAGCAAGCAAAGCAACTTGCGCTCAGGATTTCAATTGCACCGAAAGTGCATCGAATACCAGCCAGAACCCAGCCGATTCCGCCTCCATAGCCGGAAGGCTGTATACCAAAATAGCCGGAACGGGCTTCAGTTTCGATGTTATGGCTAGGTTGTCCACCGGCGCAGTCGCTACCGCTTATGCATCTGATTCTGACAAGACCGTCAATGTAGAACTGGTAGACGGATCGACAGGCGGTAGCTGTGATGCGCTTCTCAACATTACTGGAGCGAGTCCGACGTCTCAAAATTTGGTCTTTGCCAATGCCAATCAATCCACAGACCAAGGGAGAAAAAGCGTGACCTTTACCGTCGGCAACTCCTACCAAAACGTCAGATGCCGCGCACGGGATAACAACGGAGTCTTGGGTTGCTCGAATGATGCTTTCGCCATCCGACCACAAGGGATTACGTTAAGCACGACACCCGTTATGGCATCCGGTCCTTCGGCCAGTGCCACGCCTGCAATCGCGGCTGGTTCTAGCTTCAGTATCCGGGCAGTGGCAAGCCCAAATACAGCAACCAACTACTCTGGAACATTGAATCAGACGGCGGTCAAAATAACTGCGCAGGATCCTACGAAGAATGTAGTGGCAACTGGAGGCACTCCGGGTGTTTTGAGTCCGAGTGCGTTGATTGCCGGGCAGACGGTGATCAATGCAACTTACAGTGAGGTGGGATACGCGTACTTGGAGCCTGATGCCTACGTGGATTCGGGCTACACGGCGATCGATAGCCCCAGTGATTGCGTGGCAGGAAGCAGTTCCAACGTGTTGAACGCAGCTGGAAAGTACGGTTGTAACGTGGCAAACCAGACCACGTTCACACTCGGACGTTTCCGGCCTAACAACTTCATCACCGTCGTTACCCCAGCTTGCGTGGCTGGCAACTTTAGCTATGCAGGCTCTACAACACCCCCCAGGATAGGGCAAGCATTCAGTGTGGGTGTGACTGCGCAAAATGCAGCGGGTGGGGCTACCGCCAATTACAGAGGGCTTTTTGCCCACAGTCCGAGCCTGACCAATTCCGGGTCCACAAGCGGGATTTCTGGCAACGCGCTTACTTTCAGTAATGGGGTTGCGACGGCTTCGGTGGTTTATTCCGCCGACAGGCCTCAGAGTCCCCCATTAACGCTCACCATGCGTGCGGTCGATGCAGACCCTGTCAGTCCGGTGAGCTCGGTGGGGTATACCGAGGGTCAGTCACTCCTTCGGAGCGGACAAATTCGCTTGTCAAATGCATATGGATCAGAGCTTCTTGATCTCCCTATGTCGTTAACAGCGCAGTATTGGAATGGCACAGGTTGGACCACCAATACGCTTGACTCGTGTACGACTGGCGTGGGTTTAAGTTCGGCCATTGTGTCAGCTCCTCTGACCACGTCGAAAGTTTGCGCTTGGGATTCCGGTGTGCCCGGATTGAGCGGAATGGGTTGTTCAACAGTAGGTGTGTCGAGCAAGAAATTTACAGAGCCGCCCAGCGCGGGTAACTTCAACTTGAACTTGCAAAAACCGGGTTCGGGGTTTGGCGGCAGCGCGGACATTACAGTTACTGTGCCGACTTGGCTGCAGTTTGTGGGCAGTGGAACTGTTGCCGCCAGTCCCAAAGGCCGGGCTACCTTCGGGGTCTACAAGAGTCCTTTGATCTACCTGCGTGAAAACTACTGAAAACCGCAATTCATCAATAGACTTGAAAAACCGGCCAAATCAATGTCATGATTAAGCGACAAGCTATTAAAATGAGAGCAAGCGGTTCCGACTTTCAACAGATTCATGATTGAAGCCACGCACACACTGTTCATCTTTCACCCCTGCGGAGGCGGCTAACCATGCGCTGGCCTTGGCGTCGTGCCTCCCGTGGAGAGCGCTTGGTGGTTTCCTGGTCGGGTCAGACCTTGGTGTACCTGTTGGCTACAGGGGCTGGCAACGATTTCACCATCCTTCGCTCCGGCGTGGAGGTGCAAGGCACGGACAGCATCGAGGACTTTTCGCGTCGTCTGGTGCAACTGGGCCTCAAAGGTTACGTCACCGACGTCATGCTCCGGCCCGAGCAATACCAGTTACTTCAAATTGAAGCACCCGCAGTTGCGCCTGAAGAACTGCGCTCTGCCGCCCGTTACCAAATCAAAGAGATGGTAGACGTTCATCTGGACGATTTGACCATCGACGTGTTGAAAGTGGGTGACGGACAAGGCCGGGCCGCGTCCCAGTTGTTTGTGGTCGCCGCCAACAATGCAGTCGTACGCGACGTCATGGCTTTGGCCAACGCACTGCAATGGGACGTTCGGGTGATAGATGTGCATGACATGGCCCAGCGCAATCTTCAAAGCATCGAAGAGCCGGAGCGCGCCACCTGCGCGCTCATGATTTCGGAAGGCCGGCAGACCCTGCTCACCATCAGCGCCGGCAGAGAGTTGTATTACAGCCGGCGCCTTGACTTGCCGGATGGCTTTATGGGCATGACCTGGACCGCGGCAGTTACGGAACAGCAGTCCCCTCTGGATGCCTACACGCCGGTAGAGGAATACGTACCCGGTTACGCCGGAGGCGGATACGGCAGTGATTTTTCGACTACCGGCGCCGCCCCTGCGAGTGCCGAGCAGTCCGATATTGACCGGGCTCAGCGTTTATTGGTGGAAGTTCAGCGCTCCATCGATCTGTGGGAACGCACCTGGACCAACCTCCCGCTGGCTGGAGTCAAGGTCTTTGCCGGTGAGCGCAGTGAGGAGTTGGCGCAATGGCTGAGCCGCGATACGGGGCAGTCGGTAAATGCACTCAACACAGGCGCGGCGTTCAAGGGCTTGAATCAGATATCTGCGGCCGACTTTCCCCTGTGCCTGCCCTTGTTAGGCGTGTTGTTGCGCACCGAAGTGCGAAAGGCATGAGGACCTGACACCATGCCCCAACAAATCAATCTCTGTTCACCCACCCTGCAAAAGCAGCGGCTGCCGTTTTCGGCCAATACCGTGGCTGTGGCGCTCGGTGTGTTTGTCGTCTTGGGCGGGGGGCTGTGCGCGGCTTGGGTCTGGAACCTTCAAAACGCCAGCCAAGGCTTTGTGGCAGCCATGCAAACTCAAGCCCAGGAAATGCAAAGCCTGCAACTGGCCATAGACCGCAGCAAAGCCATGGCGCAGCCACCGTCGCCTGAGCTCATCAAAGAGGCTCAGGACAAGCGTGCCGAAATCGAGAGCAAAGAACTAATCTTGCGCGCTTTGCAACAAGGTAATTGGAAGCCGGGTTACGGTCATTCTGACCGCTTGGCTTTGGTTGCCCGCAGCATTCCGGCACCGGTCTGGATTACCGAGGTCAAAGCCGACAGCGGGCGCATGGAAGTCAGTGGCTTTACGCTGGAGCCTTCTGCTTTGAATGATTGGGTCGGTCGGCTGTCTGGAAGTCCTTTGATGCAAGGCCTGCGTTTGGCAACGGTCAAAGTCCAGAGCACCGCAGTAGCAAGTGCCAATGCGCCGGTGGCCGGTAACGTCCCTGCGGTAGCAGGCCGTGAAGCGTGGTCCTTCAATCTGGTGAGTGCGCAACCTCAGCCTGCCGATACGCCCCGTGCAGGAGGCAAACCATGAAAGCATGGTGGGCCATTCAGGCCGGGCGTATCAACGCGCTAAGTTTGCGAGAGCGTCTCTTTTTGTTTCTGTCGCTGCTGGTCGTCATTCTGGCCATTGCGGATGTGCTTTGGCTCACCCCTGCACAAACTGCTTATAAGCAGACTCAACAGCGATTCCTCAGCCAGAGTGCAGAGGTCAACCGCCTGCGTGCCGATTTGGCTGCTGTGTCCAAACCCGTGGACGGCAGTGCGGACTTGCGTGCTGAACTAGCGCAGTCGCAGGCGCGCATAGAAGCTTTGCGCGCCGAGATTGCAGCCATCGCTCCGGGCACCTCTGCCGGTAGCGAAGCATTGGAACAGGTGTTGGTGCAATTTCTTAAACGAAGCCCGGGCCTGCGTCTGGTGTCGTCGGGTACGGTACCTTCAGAGGCTGGATCCAACGACGCTACGAGCACCCCGGGCATCCAGCGCCGGGGTCTGGAACTCAAGGTGGCCGGTCCGTATGCCGACCTGACACGCTATGTTCAGAGCCTGGAGCAGGCACTGCCTCGTTTGCGCTGGGGTAGCATGCAACTGGCCGTCGATAAACAAACGCCGGAACTGACACTGCGCGTGTATGTGCTGGAGGTGCAGCCATGAAGCGCATTCTCTCGAGCCTGTGTTTCAGTGCAGCAGCCTGGGCGGCGGCCGCAGACCGTGATCCGACTGCACCGCCTGCGGAAGCTGGCGTGGTAATGCCCTCGCAAGCAGCAGGCGGTGGCAGTGCGTCGCCCCAAGGCAGCAGTGTGATCATGCAAAACGGACAGCCCTATCTGGTGGTTGGAACGCGGCTCTATGCCGTGGGCCAGAAAGTCGGCAATGCCAAGCTCGAGCGCATTACCGAAACAGAGATCTGGTTGCGTGAAGGTGTGCAGCTCACCAAGGTGCAACGCTTCACTGGTATCCAGCGCTCTGCCGCCAAGCCCCCTGTCGCTTGTGCGGTCAAACCCGCCGCATCGTCTGCACGCGCCAAACGTAAAGCGTCCCCTACGCAATCTTCTGACCCCCCCCAAGCCGTGACCCCTGTGGCTCCTTGCGAAGGTGCACAACCGTGAAGTCCCGACCCATGAACTCTTCTGCTTCCATGTCTGTATTCCTGTTGGGGCGCTACGCGCCTCTCGTAGGTTCTTTGCTCGGTGGGCTGCTGCTGGGTGGATGCGGCGCGTTGGATCGCCCCTTGCGTACCCCCGATGTCAGCGCGGCCATCAAGGCTGATTTGCCTCCGGCGGCGGCACCTAAACCCAGCCCAGTCGTGCCGGCAAAGGTCAGTGAAGCACTGGCCGAGCCGCCACCACCCGCAGTCGCCCCGGCACCAGAACCCCGCTTGGACCTGTTGGTGAACAATGCGCAGGCGAGGGAAGTGTTCCTCGCCATCGTGGCGGATACCCGTTACAGCATGCTTATGCATCCCGACGTCAGCGGAACGCTGTCGGTGACCTTGCGTGGCGTCACGGTCGCAGAAGCTCTGGAGGCGATCCGCGATGTGTACGGTTACGACTTCAAAATGGAAGGGCGGCGCATCACCGTCTATGCTCCGACCCTGCAGACGCGTGTCTTCAGCCTGAACTACCCCACCTCGCAGCGGCAAGGTAGCAGTGAGCTCCGCGTATCTTCTGGCGCAGCCTTGCAGCAGTCCACGTCAGGTGGCACGACGAACAACACCGCCAATGCGACCAATGGGACGTCTTCACAACCCGAAAACAGCCGGGTGTCGACAACCTCCAAATCTGATTTCTGGGGGGAACTGACCGGGGCCATCAAGAGCCTGGTGGGCAACGGTGAAGGGCGCAGCGTAGTGGCCAGTCCGCAAGCCGGAATTCTGGCCGTGCGCGCCATGCCGGAAGAATTGCGCCAGGTGGACAAGTTCCTCAAAGCCACACAGGCCTCGGTGGAGCGTCAAGTCATGCTGGAAGCCAAAGTGGTGGAGGTTGAGTTGCGTGACGGCTACCAGAGCGGTGTGAACTGGGGTGCGTTCAACAACGATGGCAGCACCCAAGTGGCAGCGGGAGTGATCGGCAGTGGCGTGACCAGCACCAATGCTTTCGTGCAAGGCACCACCACTATCAATGGCGCAGTGGCTTTCCCATCTGTCGCCACCGGTGGTGGCCTGTTTGGTCTCGCCTTGGCGACCAGCCAATTCGGTGCCGTGTTGGGCTTTCTGGAAACGCAGGGCGATGTGCAAACCCTCTCCAGCCCGCGTGTAGCGACGCTGAACAACCAAAAAGCTGTCTTGAAAGTCGGCACCGATGAATTCTTTGTGACCAATGTTTCCGGTGGCACCAACTCGACCACCGGAACCTCCAGCAGCACCACGACCAGCACTTTGCCCACCGTCACACTGACACCGTTCTTCTCGGGCATTTCGCTGGATGTGACGCCACAGATTGACGATGGCGTGAACGTCACTTTGCACGTGCACCCATCCCTGACGACGGTGACGGAAAAGTCCAAGCAGATCGATCTGGGAAGCGCCGGCAACTTCAAGTTGCCCTTGGCCTCCAGTGCCGTCAACGAGACGGATACGTTGGTTCGTATCCAGGACGGCTCTATCGTGGCGATCGGTGGCTTGATGCAGCTGGAATCCAGCCGCAACGCGTCCGGCATTCCCGGCACGACCAGCATGCCCGGCTTGGGCGCGCTGTTCGGCAACCGTGCCACCCAGGGCCGCAAAAAGGAAGTGATCGTGTTGATCAAGCCCACCATCATCCGGACTGCCGCGGACTGGGAGGCACAGGGCCGCCGCGCCCGAGCCGCCATCGATGACATGGACGCTACCCGCGCGCGCGTCATCCAGCTTGACGGCCCTGCCAAGTAATGTATCTGGGGCACTTTTCGCTGCGTGAGGCCCCGTTTTCCATCACGCCGGATACAGACTTCTATTTCGCCCACGAAGGCGCGCAAGCCACACTGAACACTTTGCTGGTGGCATTGCGTAGCGGCGAAGGTTTTCTGAAAGTGGTCGGCGAACTGGGGTGCGGCAAAACCGTACTCTGCCGCCAATTGCTCAAAACGCTGCAGGACGAGTGCGTGACGGCCTACATACCGAACCCGGATATGGGCCCTGACGATTTGCTTCTGGCACTTGCAGCGGAACTGGGCCTGAAAGTGAGCCACCGCCAACACCGGCATCAGGTTATGACCACTATCGGGCGATGCTTGTTGGAGCACGCTGTGCATGGCCGGCGCGTGGTGGTGTGCATTGACGAGGCGCAAGCCATTCCGGTCCGGACCGTGGAGAGCCTTCGACTCCTGTCCAATCTTGAAACCGAGAAACGCAAACTGATTCAGCTAGTACTGCTGGGGCAGCCGGACTTGGACACCAAACTGGCGCGGCCGGAGATCCGGCAGTTGCTGCAACGCATTACTTTCAGCGAATACCTGGGCCCCATGGCCTCAGGTACGGTGGGCGACTATTTGCGTCATCGCTTGGCCCGTGCGGCATTGAGTGAACATACGGATCTGGATATTTTTGAGGCGGAAGCTGTGCAGCACATTGCCGCGACCAGCGCCGGAGTACCTCGACTGGTCAATATCCTGGCCCATAAATGCCTGATGCTGGCATATGGGGAGGGCGTGCACCGGGTGAGCATGGCGCATGTGAAGTTGGCGGCAGCGGATACACCCGGGCTGATAAAGCCCCTGCGGGGACCTGCCCGCTGGTGGCACTGGTTACGTGGCGGTCGTTTCCGCCAGAGCACTGCGGTGCGGACTGCCGGTGAGGTGTTCGAATGAGCGTGATTAACAAAATGCTGCGCGACTTGGATCAGCGTAGCGCCTCAACCCTCGATCCGGCTTTGCGTCCTGGAACGCGTTTGGCCGCCAAGCCTCATACCGTTGCATCCGCGAAGACTCCTGGCAACAGAGTCGCGCTGTGGCGCGGCATCGGTGCTGCCTTGCTGGTGATGGGACTGACTGCTTGGTGGTGGTCCCGTCCATCCTCTTCATTACCGGTTGCCGTCTCGGCTGTCTCTGCCCCTCAGGAACCTTTGCAGGTAGTGACGCAGCCCACCTCGCAACCCGCAGTTGTGCTGCCACCTGCTGTCACTGCAACGGTGCCACCGCCCGCGTCTTCTGTGGTTCCACGCCCGGATGTGCCTGTTCCATCCAAGCCGGTTGTTCAAGCAACAACATCAATCCCTGCGGTTCCCAAAGCGGGCACATCCACCTTAGAGTCCGCCGGCTTAAAGCCCTCTACTCCTTCAAATACGGTTTCTCCAGCACCGCCACCTGTAACTGCTGCTACGACCGCTGCGCCGGTTGCAGCAGCCACGCCGGACCCCGTCGTCACCGCGCAGCGTCAACAAAATGCGATCCGCGAGGTACTGGCCCAGGCCCAGGCCTTGTACAGCAGCGGTTCGGCGGATGCTGCCATTCAGCTCCTGCAGGACACTTTGCACACGGCCGAGCGTGCCACTCCACCCGCCCCTGCCACCATCCAGTTGCCACTGGTGCGTGAGCTGGCGCGTATGGAGTTGGCGCAAGGTAGGGCAGCAGCGGTTCTGGAATTATTGGGGCGGTCGGAGCCGCTCATGGCCGCGCAACCAGACTTGTGGGCGGTGCGCGCCAATGCCGCGCAACGTTTGGGCCGGCATCAGGATGCGCTCCAGTTTTATGCCACCGCCTTGCAGGCACGTCCTGCCGAGCAACGCTGGTTGCTGGGCAGTGCAGTGTCCCAGGCAGCTTTGGGTCAGTTGGTGGCGGCGGCAGACTTGGCGGAGAAAGCACGTGCCATTGCACCGGTCAGCAAAGAAATACTCACCTACCTGCGGCAGCAGGGGGTCGCTCTCAACGACAAACCTTGATCGTGAATTGCCCACCTCGGGGCAGATCGAAATCAGGCTTTGGCGCTCGCCGGTTGTGCGCGAGCAGCTACAAAAAACATAGCGACGGCCTTAGCTTGCTGCTCTCAAAACCCGACGGTATTGCATGGCTTCTGCCACATGGGCCAGCTGGGTGGATTCCGCACCTGCGAGGTCCGCAATAGTGCGCGCAATTTTCAGGGTCCGGTGTGTGCTGCGGGCGGACCAAGCCAATTGTGCTGCTGCAGTTTGCAAAAACTTGGAGGCTGCCGGCTCCAGCGCCACAAATTGGTCAATGGCTTGGCCTGCGAGCGCCTGGTTGCTGCTGCCTTGGCGCTGGACAGCGCGCGCCCTTGCAATTCGGCTGCGTTCGCGGATGGCAGCGCTGCTCTCACCGGGCGGGCTGTTGAGCAGATCCTCTGCGGGCAAGGCTGGTACTTCAACATGCAGGTCGATGCGGTCCATCAAGGGGCCGCTGAGTTTGCCCTGATAGCGTGAAACCTGGTCCGGCGTGCAGCGACAGGCCCGGATGCTGGAGCCCAGGTAGCCGCAAGGGCAAGGGTTCATGGCTGCGATCAATTGAAATCGCGCCGGAAACTCGGCGCGCCGGGCCGCCCGTGCGATGGTGATGGTGCCGGTTTCGAGCGGCTCCCGCAGCGCCTCGAGGGCCGGGCGTGGAAACTCAGGCAGTTCATCCAGAAACAGGACACCGTGGTGCGCCAACGAGATTTCGCCGGGTCGTGGAGGTGAGCCTCCACCCACTAAGGCCACCGCGCTGGCGGAGTGGTGCGGGCTGCAGGTGGGGCGCTGCCCCCAGCGTTGCATATCAAAGCGCCCGCACAAGCTACCAATGGCTGCACTCTCCAGGGCCTCATCGGTATCCAGATCCGGCAGCAGGCCCGCAAAGCGCTGGGCCAGCATGGATTTGCCCGATCCGGGCGGGCCGACCAACAAGAGGCTATGGCCTCCGGCTGCGGCAATCTCCAAGGCACGTTTGGCGGCAACTTGCCCTTTGACATCAGCGAGGTCCAGGCCGATGTTGGCGCGCTGCGGCGCGGCGGCTTCCACCCGCACCCATCCCTCAGGGTCCTGCTCCAAGGGAGTGCCATCTGCATCCTTGGCTTGGCCGCCCGGCGCAAAGTGGTGCACCACATCCAGCAAATGCCTCGCACGGATGACCCTGGAGTCGGGTACCAGCGCGGCCTCTTCGGCATTGACGGGCGGCAACACCAATTGCGGGCGGGCGGTGGTCTTGCGCAAAGCCAGTGCCATGGCCAAGGCGCCCCGCACAGCGCGCAATTCACCGGACAGTGACAACTCCCCTGCAAATTCAAAACCGGCCAATGCGCCGGCATCGATCTGCCCGCTTGCCGCGAGAATGCCCAGCGCAATCGGCAAATCCAGTCGCCCGGAATCTTTGGGCAGGTCGGCCGGAGCAAGGTTCACGGTGATCCGCTTGTTGTTCGGGAACTCCAGACCACTGTTCTGGATGGCACAGCGCACCCGCTCGCGGGCTTCCTTGACTTCCACGTCCGCCAGACCGACCAGGGTGAAGCTCGGCAAACCGTTCGCCAGATGCACCTCGACCGTCACTTGCACCGCTTCCAGCCCCAATAAGGCACGACTTTGCACCAAAGACAAGCTCATAACCCTGATTTCCCAAAAAGGTGCGCAATAACTCGGTGCATTGCGCGACTCCGCACTAAAGCAGTGCATGCTGTGGATTTATACAGGTATCTTAGCGTAAGCCCGCCTAATAGGGGGGGATTTTTGCTAATGCAAGCATTCAGGCAACTTGGCACGGCTTCTGCTTTATCGACCCTAGCTCCTGAAACCTGGCAATACTTGCGACCAGGCCCGGACTCTGTAATCAACTATCAAGCTGAGGTGAACACATGAAACTCGTGACGGCCATCATTAAACCGTTCAAGCTCGATGAGGTGCGCGAAGCCTTGTCCGGCATGGGCGTGCAAGGCATTACCGTGACCGAAGTCAAAGGCTTCGGCCGTCAAAAGGGCCACACAGAGCTGTACCGCGGTGCAGAGTACGTGGTCGATTTCCTTCCCAAGGTCAAGATTGAAGCAGCGATTGACGACGCTCTGGTGGAACGCGTGATCGAGGCTGTTGAGGGTGCAGCCCGTACCGGCAAGATCGGTGACGGCAAGATTTTTGTCTACGACTTGGAACAAGTGGTGCGTATCCGTACCGGTGAAACCGGCAAAGAAGCGCTGTAAAAAGAAAGAGAGCATGAACATGAAAAAACTTCTCGCCACGCTGGCGCTCGGCATGAGCCTGCTGACAGCAGGAACATTCGCCCTGGCCCAAACCGCCGCTCCCGCAGCTGATGCGCCCGCGGCCACTGCCTCCGCTCCTGAAGCCGCTGCACCTGCAGCAGCCCCCGCAGCTGCTCCTGCCGCTGCTGAAGCGGCACCTGCCCCCGTTCCCAACAAGGGCGACACTGCCTGGATGACGATCTCTACAGCCTTGGTTCTGTTCATGACAGTGCCCGGCTTGGCTTTGTTCTACGGCGGTCTTGTCCGCAGCAAGAACATGCTGTCCGTGCTGATGCAAGTGTTCGTAGTGACTGCACTGATTTACGTGCTGTGGGCTGTCTACGGATACACCTTGGCCTTCGGCGGTGACGGTGCCTTCTTCGGTACTTTCGACAAGCTGTTCCTCAAGGGCATCACCGTGGACTCGGTCGCCGCTACCTTCAGCAAAGGTGTGGTGATTCCTGAGCTGACATTCGTCGCCTTCCAAGCCACCTTTGCCGCCATCACCTGCGGTTTGATCGTCGGCTCGTTTGCTGAACGTATCAAGTTCTCTGCGGTGCTCGCATTCTGCGTGCTGTGGTTCACTTTCAGCTACCTGCCCATGGCGCACATGGTCTGGTACTGGGCCGGCCCTGATGCGATCACTGACGCTGCATCCCTGGAAAAAGTGACAGCTGCAGCCGGTTACCTGTGGGCCAAGGGCGCACTGGACTTCGCAGGCGGCACTGTGGTGCACATCAACGCCGCGGTTGCCGGTTTGGTCGGTGCTTACGTAGTGGGCAAGCGTATCGGTTACGGCAAGGAACCCATGGCTCCTCACAGCCTGACATTGACCATGGTGGGCGCTGCCATGCTGTGGTTCGGCTGGTTCGGCTTCAATGCCGGCTCCAACCTCGAAGCCAACGGCGTGACTGCTCTGGCCTTCATCAACACCTTGTTGGCAACTGCTGCTGCAACTTTGGCCTGGATTACCGGTGAAGCCCTGTCCCGTGGCAAGGCCTCCATGTTGGGCGCTGCCTCCGGCGCAGTGGCTGGCTTGGTTGCGATCACTCCTGCTTGCGGTTTCGTGGGCCCCATGGGTTCCATCGCGATCGGCCTGATCGGCGGCTTTGCCTGCCTGTGGGGTGTGAACGGCTTGAAGAAATTGCTGGGTGCAGATGACTCCTTGGACGTGTTCGGTGTGCACGGTGTTGGCGGTATCGTTGGCGCTCTGTTGACTGGCGTATTTGCATCGCCTTCCCTGGGTGGCACCGGCGTGTACGACTACGTGGCCAACAAAGTTGCTGATGGTTACTCCATCGGCGGCCAAGTGTGGATCCAGTTGCAAGGTGTACTGTTGACCCTGGTGTGGTCCGGTGTGGTGGCATTCATTGCCTACAAGCTGGTGGACCTGGTCATCGGCCTGCGTGTTCCCGAAGAAGAAGAGCGCGAAGGTCTGGACATCTCCAGCCACGGTGAAACTGCTTACAACCGCTAAGCAATTCCTCTATGAGTACGCCTCTGACCCTGCGCCATGGACCCTTGCGCTGCGACATCTGCCCCGAACTCGGCGGCTCCATTGCCGGCATGTGGATGAATGAGGTTCCGGTGATGCGGTCTACCCCGGGCACAGAGCTCACGAGCGTACGCCAGTCCGCGAGCTTTCCGCTGGTGCCGTTTTCCAACCGCATCGGCTATGGGCAGCTGCAATGGTCCGGCACCAGCCACCCGTTGGTGAAAAACTTTGACCCCGAACCCCATACCATCCATGGCATAGGCTGGGAGCGGCCCTGGACGGTGTTGGAGAGTACGGATAGCTTTGCCCTGCTGGCTATGGAGCACAAGGCAGACGCCGCATGGCCGTTTGACTTTGACTGTTCGCAAGTATTCAAACTCGAAGACGGCGCCTTGGAGATGAGCCTGAGTGTGACCAACCAGAGCCGGACCCCTGCGCCGGTGGGGCTGGGCTGGCACCCCTACTTCGTCAAACGCGCCGACGCAACAGTGCGTTTCACCGCCAGTGGCCGCTGGGAGATGGCTGCCGACAAACTGCCCACCCATCGCGAGCCTCATGCCGGGCTGATTCAGCCGACCGCCGCATTGACGGTGGACCATTGTTTTGACGGTTGGGATGGTGTGCTCACACTGACCGACAGCGAACTCCAGGTCACTGTGCGGTCTGCGCTTAGCCGCCTGGTGGTGTTCACCACGCCAGAGCGCGACAACATCGCCGTGGAGCCGGTAAGCCATGTGAACAACGCGCTGAACCTGATGGGCGCCACCGGCGCCAGCGCAGAGAGCTTGGGGGTCGTCATCCTGCAGCCGGGCGAAAGCTTCAGTTGCAGCATGCGGGTAGAAGTGCGTTCTGCGCAAGAGGTGCAGGCATGAGCTGGCAGGCCCTGAGCGACGACGTGTTTGAACTGGGTGAATCCCCGTTCTGGCATCCGGCTGAGCAGCAACTGTATTGGGTGGATATTCCAGGCAAGGCAATCTTGCGTGCCAATATTTACATGGGCTTTGTGCAGCGTTGGGACATGCCCAGTGAGCCCGGTTGCATTGCACCGGCTGCCAAAGGTGGTTGGGTCATCGCCCTGCGCGATGGGGTGTTCCGCGCGCAGGAGTGGGGCGGCGAGCTTCAGCGCATTGCCACCTTGCCCTATGACACGGCCGTGGTTCGCGCCAACGATGGCAAGTGCGATGCCCTAGGCCGTTTCTGGGTAGGCACCATCGATGAACCCAAGGCCGGCCGTGCTGCAGAGCTCTTCTGCGTGGACTGCCGCACCGGCAGCGCCACGGTGCAGCGCCATGCTGGTGACGCGTTGACCGCCAACGGTCTGGCGTGGAGCCCGGACAACCGTACCGTCTACTGGTCGGATACACCCAATCACCTCACCCATGCCTGGGACTATGACCTCGCCTCTAATGCGTTGAGTTCACACCGCGTATGGCGCACCTATGACCCCAAACCCGCCGGCTGGACGTTCGAAAACGCGGCCTACGCCGGCCGGCCCGATGGCGCCGCCGTGGATGTGGAGGGCAACTACTACGCGGCCATGTTCGAGGGGCGGCGCATTTGCAAATTCGCGGCTGATGGCCGACTGCTCACCAGCTGGGAGACGCCGGCGCAGTGCCCCACCATGCCTTGCTTCGGCGGGGAAGACCTGAAGACTTTGTATATCACTACCGCGCGACATGGCCGCAGTGCGGCTGAGCTGGCGCAGTTTCCCTTGTCGGGAGCGGTGTTCTTCATGCGGGTCGATGTGGCCGGCCTGCCGGTACATTTTTTCGCGGATTGAGCGGCTGGCAAGTCGTGCTCTGGCAACGCGGGGCGCAAATTTCTGGCGCTTTTGCATTCAAAAAATTCACACAAGGGGC
>RFQA01000465.1 GCA_009925925.1 Betaproteobacteria bacterium | reverse complement strand
CGCAGAGCGTGAGGCCGCCGCCCGAAAGGGGCCACCCTGAGCCGAGGGCTGGGTCAATCAAACCCCTTAAGGGACATGGCCAAGGCGTGGCGAACCACCGCGTCATCGACCCCTCGCTGCTCCGCCTGCCCCAGACCACGAAGAACGATGTAGCGAATCTGCCCTGAATCAGCCTTCTTGTCATGGGCCATCCAACCCAGGTAGGTCTGAGCATCCCAGTCCGGTCCTCTGACGGGCAGGCCGGCTTGCTTGACAAGTTGCTCGATTC
The DNA here is from genome assembly GCA_009925925.1 of Betaproteobacteria bacterium. GTDB lineage: Bacteria > Pseudomonadota > Gammaproteobacteria > Burkholderiales > Burkholderiaceae_C > Allorhodoferax. The sequence goes on along the minus strand of RFQA01000465.1, from coordinate 751 downwards.
GTCGGACGTCATCCAGGGAGAGTTGGCCCAACTCATGTGAAAGGCAGGCCGCCATGACCATGCCACATCCGACAGCCTCGCCGTGAAGCCAGGTCCCAAAGCCTAGACCCGCCTCAATCGCATGTCCAAATGTGTGGCCAAAATTAAGAAGCGCCCGAAGTCCGCTGGACTCACGTTCATCTCTCGCAACGATGCGAGCTTTCAGCACGCAGGAGTGCTCGATGGCGTGGGCCAGTGCATCCGGCTCTCGACGGAGCAGTCTGGGCATCGACGCCTCCAGCCACGCGAAAAACGTTGCATCGAGGATGCATCCGTACTTGATTACTTCGGCAAGGCCGGCAGACAGCTCGCGATCAGGCAGTGTTCCCAGGACCCCCATGTCAATGACCACTGCCATGGGCTGGTGAAACGCACCAATCATGTTTTTTCCCAAGGGATGATTGACGGCAGTCTTGCCACCCACCGAGGAGTCCACCTGCGAGAGCAGAGTCGTCGGAACCTGAATCAATGCGACACCCCTTTGGTAGCACGCCGCCGCAAATCCAGCCACATCGCCCACCACGCCTCCGCCAAGCGCAACAACGATTGCACTGCGCTCGAGATGGGACTCCAACATGGCATCGAAAATCTTCATGAGACTCGCCTGGTCCTTGTAGGCCTCGCCATCCGGGAGTTCCACCATGAGCACCTCACGTGCAGATCGGCGAAGCGCTGCCTCGACCTGAGGGCCGTAAAGGGGTCCCACCCGATC
>RFQA01000464.1 GCA_009925925.1 Betaproteobacteria bacterium | reverse complement strand
AACCCCACGGTTGGGGCGGTCATGACGCGCGCACCCTACTTCTCGTCTGGGCCGTTGGGCTCCGACCCGGGGGTCGGAAATCGAAACCCTGTCAGCATGGATCGAGCGTTGCTTTGCATTTGCTCCTCCATCTGCATGAAGACCTTCTTGCTCTGATCAATGTAGTTGGACATGAGCGTCTGCATCATGGGTGCCTGCCCAGCCATGAACTGGGTCCAGGCTTCCTGCCCCGCAAGGCCCTGCCCACCTGAGAAGGCCTTCGACTGCTCCTGCATCTTTGCCTGGACATCCATAAAGGCCTGAATGTTTTTCTCAAGGTACGAACCCATCATGCTCTGCATGGCGTTGCCGTAAAAACGAATCACATTGGTGAGGACGGGCGCAGAGAAGATTGGCACGCCCGAGGACTCCTCTTCCAGAATGATCTGAAGCAGGATGCTCCTGGTGAGGTCCTCCGAGGTCTTTGCATCCACCACCTGAAAATCCTCGTGGGCCAATACCAATTCCTTCACGTCACTCAGCGTGATGTACGTGCTGGTGCGGGTGTCGTAGAGACGCCGATTCGGATACTTCTTGATGAGTCTGATCTGGTCTTGCTTTCCCATCGCCCCTCCTCGCAACACCCGGCCCGGGTCAACTCATGTGAAGGCCGCCATTGAGCGAGAAGTCTGCGCCCGTAGCAAACCCGCTGTCCTCGGAAGCCAACCAGGTGACCATCGACCCGATCTCATCGGGCTCCCCAAGCCGCTTAACAGGAATGGTCGCCACAATCTTCTCGAGCACCTCTGGCTTGATTGCACGCACCATTTCAGTGCCAATATACCCTGGGGAGATCGTGTTGACCGTGACACCCTTAGTGGCCAGTTCTTGCGCCAAGGCCATGGTAAAGCCATGAATACCGGCCTTGGCTGTTGAGTAGTTGGTCTGGCCGAACTGGCCCTTCTGACCGTTGACCGATGAAATGTTGATGATCCGACCCCAGCCCTTGGCGGCCATGCCCTCCACCACTTGCTTTGTTAC
>RFQA01000463.1 GCA_009925925.1 Betaproteobacteria bacterium | reverse complement strand
TTACCGTCGGCATCCATCACATAAATCCTGCCGCGGGTGCTGGTTCTGCTGGAGGTTTCGGCCACCATGGCTGCATATTTGGGTTTCTGCTCGGCAGTCAGTACATCGCCCACACGAGCGCGAATTTCTGAGGTGATGCGCTCCCTTGCCTTAGATCGGTCCGACTCTGGAAGTTCACGCAACTGCATAAACTTGGGCCGCGCTTCAGCGTAAATGGCGTCCACTTTTTCTTTTTGTTCGGGCGTGAGCTGAAGCTCGATGTTCAAACGGTTGCGAAACTCGGCACCCGGGCCACCTCCGCCAGATGCACTGGGGCTTGCAACGGTTGGAGATGCTGCAGGAGATGCAGCACCGGAGCTGGGCGCCGCATCCACTGCAGGCTCCACACCGGCAATGCGCACGCGCAAGGCGGCGTTGGGTACCTTAAGCGCCTGATCTCGGGTATCGGTGATCACACGAACATTGGCCGTCATGCCAGGCAACAACCGTCCACCGGTGTTTGAAAAAGTTACCACCGCCACATACGTGACCACATTGGCCACATTGGTGGCTGCTTTGCGAACTTGGTTGATTTGCCCTTCAAACGTCTGCCCAGGAAAAGCATCGACCGTAAAGGTGGCTTTTTGGCCGGAGCGGATACGACCCACGTCGGCTTCGTCAATCGCTGCCTCGACCTGCATGTCTTGCAAATTGCGGGCAATGATGAACAACTCCGGCGACTGCAAGCTGGACGCCACAGTCTGACCCCGTTCGATCGAGCGTTTGATCACAATGCCGTTGACTGGAGATGTGATACGAGTACGAGCCAGATCCACTCGGGCCTGAAGTAACGCCGCATCACGCTGCGAGACATTGGCTTGAGCGCTTCGGACTTGGGCCTCGCTCACGCCCAGCTGAGCTTCAGCAGCTTTTACCGCCTCCAAAGTAGTGTTGACCAGTGCATTGGATTTGTCGGACTCGCTTTGTGCAACAAAGCCCTTATCCACCAGCATGAGGTTGCGCTCATGGGTGCGCCGTGCT
>RFQA01000462.1 GCA_009925925.1 Betaproteobacteria bacterium | reverse complement strand
CGAGTCGGCGCCAAGGTATGCAGCGCGCCCTCCTGGGACCCAGACTTCAACACAGCGGATTTTCTGATGCTCTTATCCCTGAGCCAGATGAATCCGAAATATGCACGGCACTTTGGACTTGGGGGAAGAACAGCATGACCACAGCTATGTTGAGACTCATCGATCTCTGGCGCGCCCTAGACGACCTCGAGCTCAATCCCTACTTTTCGCCATTCTGATTTTTCCTGCTCGAGCGAGTGCTGCGTCAGGGGGTGGCGCTTAAGCCAACTCCCATCGATGGCCACCCGGAACACCCGGCCCTTCAACACCAGTTTCACCTCCGGCAGGGTCTCGTTCAGTCGATTTCGGTAAAAGATTGCTGCAAGCCGCAGGCACATGAGGGCGCTCCACTCTGCCTCGTCCGAGATGAGGGTCGCCACCTTGCCGAGTTTGCCCACATGGCCGAGCACGAGGTTGGCCATCATCCTCTGGTCTCTTCGGGAAAAACCCGGCATGTCTGCCTGGGACACGATGTAGGCTGAATGCTTGTGAAAGCTGTTGTGAGAGATGGAATGGCCGACCTCCAAGAGCGTGGCGGCCCAACGAATGAGGGTCTCCATCTCGCCCCTCTCCTCCACCGATCCAAGAGAGACCTGGTCCCAGAAGCGGGCAGCCAGATTTGCCACGCGCTCGGCCTGCGCGCGATCCACTGAATAACGCTCAACGAATTGCTCCACCGTGTAGTAGCGCATGTCGTCTTTTCGGCCGCGACCCAGAACGTCATAGAGCACGCCGAGTCGCAGCGCGCCATCCGAGAACTGCATATGCTCAATGGAGAGCTCTTCAAACACGGCAATCATGATGGCCAATCCACCAGCAAAGACCGGAATGCGGTCGGCTTTCAGGCCGGGAAGCGCCTCGCTATTCACGACGCCGTCTTTTATAAGCTGCGAGCGAATGCGATCCATCCCTGCACGCGTGATGCCGTGATTGGTGTCCCCAAGGTTGTGCAGAATGTCGGCGATGGCCGGTCCCGACTGC
>RFQA01000461.1 GCA_009925925.1 Betaproteobacteria bacterium | reverse complement strand
GCGCGATAAGCTATGGAATTGATAGTAAGGTCGCGCCGGGCCAGGTCTTCTTCCAATGTCACATCCGGTGCGGCATGCACCGCAAAGCCCTTGTAGCCGGGCGCGGTTTTGCGCTCTGTGCGGGCCAGTGCGTATTCCTCTTGGGTGCGGGGGTGCAAAAACACCGGGAAGTCTTTGCCCACGGCGAGGTAGCCCGCATCCAGCATTTGCTGCGGGCTGCTGCCCACGACCACCCAGTCGCGGTCTTTCACCTCCAGGCCCAACAGCGCGTCGCGCACAGCACCGCCCACCAGAAAGGTGCCGGTGGAGTGGGTGTGGGCGGGTGAGCTGGCGGGCATGGAAGGCGCGGGCTGAGGAAGTGGCTCAGCGTTGCAGGCGGTAGGGTTCTTCAAAGTCCAGAAAGTCTTTCTCCGCCAGCGCGCCAGTGATCCACGCCTGCACGCCGGGCAGTGCCAGCACGCGGGACACATAGGCACCCACCACCGGACTGACCGGCAGGCCATAGGTTTTGAGGCGGGCGCAGACGGGGGCGAAGTATGCATCCGCCACTGAGAACTGGCCGAACAACATGGGGCCGCCGTACTGGGCCAGCAATTCTTCCCACATGGCGCTCAGGCGGGCCACATCGGCGCGCACAGCGGGCTTGTCGCGCCAGATGAGGGCGCCGGTTTCCAGCAGGGTCGCCTCGATGTTCATGGGACAGTTGCTGCGCAGGCCGGTGAAGCCGGAGTGCATCTCGGCGCACACGCTGCGGGCCCGTGCACGGGCTGCTTTGTCTGCGGGCCAGAGCTGCAGGTTGGGGAATTCTTCGGCCACGTACTCGGCAATGGCCAGGGTGTCCCAGACCGCGAGGTCGCCATCGACCAGCAAAGGCACCTTGCCGGTGGGGCTGAGTGTGGAGAGCGTGGTTTTGAATTGCGACTGGCTGTCGAAAGAGTCGAAGCGGACCATGACTTCTTCAAAATCGATTCCGGCCTGCTTCAAAAGCACCCAAGGGCGCATGGACCACGAAGAATAATTTTTGTTGCCGATGTAGAGCTTGATCATGCG
>RFQA01000047.1 GCA_009925925.1 Betaproteobacteria bacterium | reverse complement strand
GTGAGGCAGCGCGACACCTGTACTCGAAAAACTCCCATCGAATTTACAGCGGAATAATGCCTCCGCTCCTCTATGCCGTGGGAACACTGGAGGTGGAAATCGATAGGTTCGGCAATGTGGTCGAAGTCCGCTGGATGCGAGCACCGAAACAAGCTCCTGAGGTCATTGTCGAGATCGAACGCTCGGTACGAGCTGCCGCTCCTTACCCGGCACCCGCAATCATGGGACGCGCAACATACACTGAAACTTGGCTCTGGCATAAAAGCGGACGTTTTCAATTGCGAACGTTGACCGAGGGGCAGATGTAGAGAATTAGGAACCGCGGTAGGTGGAGTAGCTCCACGGGCTGACCAGCAAAGGCACGTGGTAGTGCTGGTCGGTGTGGGCCACGCCGAAATCCAGCGCCACGCGGTTTAAAAAGTTCGGCTCCGGCAAGGTCACGCCGCGGGCTTTGAAGTAGCCGGCCACATCAAACACCAGCCTGTAGGTGCCTTTTTGCAGGCTTGCGTTGTCATACAGCGGGCCGTCCGGGTTGCGGCCGTCTGCATTCAGCACAAAGCTTTTCACCAGCGTTGCTGCCTCGCCCTGCGTGGTGTAAAGCGCCACTGACATGCCCGCTGCAGGGGTGCCGTGCATGGTGTCCAGTACGTGCGTGCTCAAGCCCATGGCGCATCCTCGTCGATTGAAAATGCAAAGTGTATACACTTTTGTGCAATCTCGGTATCATGACCTGATGGAAACCACAACGACCGGCTTCATCGTGGAGGCCATCACCGCCGCCATCGTGGACCACCAGCTCACACCCGGCGCCAAACTGGCCGAGCAAAAGCTTGCGGACCAGTTCGGCGTATCCCGCACGCTGATCAGGCAGGCCTTGTTCCAGCTCTCGCGCAACCGCCTGATCCGCATGGAGCCTGCACGCGGCGCTTTTGTATCAGCCCCCTCAGTGTCCGAGGCGAGACAGGTGTTTGCCGTGCGCCGCATGCTGGAGGCCGGCATGGTCCGTGCATTCATCGCAGCGGCCAACCCCGAACACATTCATGCCCTGCGCCTGCACATTGCCGAAGAACAAAATGCCGTCCATGGCGGCACCATCAGCAACCGCACCGAGCTGCTGGGTGACTTCCATGTGCGCATGGCCCAGTTGCTGGGCAACGAAGTGCTGGCATTGATGCTGATGGATCTGCTCTCACGCTGCTCCTTGATCACACTGATGTACCAGACGAGCGCATCGGCTGCCCATTCGCACGAGGAGCATGCTGCTCTGGTGGATGCTCTGGAAGCCCGCGATGAAACTTTGGCCCTGCGTTTGATGGACGAGCACCTTCAGCACGTGGAAGCCGGCCTGACTTTGCCCCCTGACGAATCGACATGAATCACACCTACGACACCACCCAAGCCTACCCCCGCGATCTGGTGGGCTATGGCGAACACGTGCCCCACGCGCAGTGGCCCGGCCAGGCCCGCGTGGCCGTGCAATTCGTCCTCAATTACGAAGAAGGCGGCGAGAACAGCGTGCTGCACGGAGACGCAGGTTCTGAACAATTCCTCTCAGAAATGTTCAACCCCGCCAGCTACCCCGACCGCCACATCAGCATGGAAGGTATTTACGAATACGGCTCACGTGCGGGTGTGTGGCGCATCCTGCGCGAGTTCGAAAAACGTGGCTTGCCGCTGACGGTGTTCGGTGTCGGTATGGCACTGGAGCGCTACCCCGAGCTGACACACCGCCTGGTGGAGTTGGGCCATGAGATTGCCTGCCATGGCCATCGCTGGATCCATTACCAGAACATGGACGAAGCACAGGAGCGCGAGCACATGCAACTGGGCATGGCCGCTATCGAAAAACTCACTGGCGAGCGAGCGTTGGGCTGGTACACCGGCCGCGACAGCCCGCGCACCCGTCGCCTGGTGGCCGACTACGGCGGCTTTGAGTACGACAGCGACTACTACGGCGACGACCTGCCCTTCTGGATGAAGGTGCAAAAAACGGACGGCAGCGTGGTGCCCCAACTCATCGTGCCCTACACGCTGGATTGCAACGACATGCGCTTTGCTCTGCCCCAAGGCTATTCGCACGCAGACCCGTTCTTCCAGTACATGAAAGACACTTTCGACGCGCTCTACGCCGAAGGGGACCCGGATGGACTGAATGCGCCCAAGATGATGAGCATAGGCATGCACTGCCGCCTGCTAGGTCGCCCGGGTCGCATTACGGCACTGCAGCGCTTTCTGGACCACATCACTCAGCACAAAAACGTGTGGGTGGCACGACGCATCGACATTGCGCGGCACTGGAAAGCTACGCACCCCTACCAAGGCTGAGTGATGAACACACTGACACTGGAACAACTCAACAGCCTTCCACTGGCCGAAGCTGTACAACGCCTCGACGGCTTGTACGAGCACTCGCCCTGGATTGTGGAAACGGCCTTGCAACGGCGGCCTTTTGTGTCGCTAGCGGCCTTCAAACACGGCATGGTGCAAGTGGTGGCCGCAGCGGGGCGTGAACCGCAGCTCGCGCTCTTGCGAGCCCACCCCGAACTAGCCGGCAAGGCCATGGTGGACCAAAGCCTCACCGCCGAGAGCAGCAACGAACAAAGCAAGGCCGGCCTCACGCATTGCACGCCCGCCGAATTCGACGAAATTCAGCGCCTGAACGCCGAGTACAACGCGCGCTTCGGTTTCCCCTTCATCCTCGCGGTGCGCGGCCCGCGCGGCATGGGTCTCAGCAAGGCCGAGATCATCGCCACCCTGGAGCGCCGCGTGCAAGGCCACCCGGACTTTGAGCTGGCAGAGTGCCTGCGCAATGTGCACCGCATTGCCGAGATCCGCTTGAATGACAAGTTTGGCTATTACCCCACAGAAGGCCATCAGGTGTGGGACTGGCAGGAGGCGCTGGCTCAACACACTGACGCAGCCTATGCAGGCACCGGCCAACTCACCGTGACCTACCTGACCGATGCGCACCTGGCCTGCGCCCGCCAGATTCAAGCCAATATGCTGGCCGCCGGATGCGACAGTGCCACCATCGACGCGGTGGGCAATGTGGTGGGGCGCTATGAAAGTGATAGCTACCCGCGCATATTCGACGTGAGCCAGGGGCCTATTTCATCCAAAACCCTGCTGACCGGCAGCCACTATGACACCGTGCGCAACGGTGGCAAGTACGACGGCCGGCTGGGCATTTACGTGCCCCTGGCCTGCGTGCAAGCGCTCAAGGCCCAAGGCCGGCGCCTGCCCTACGCGCTGGAAGTGGTGGCCTTTGCCGAAGAAGAAGGCCAGCGTTACAAAGCCACTTTTCTTGGCTCGGGTGCACTCACCGGCGACTTTGACCCCGCCTGGCTGGACCAGACGGACGCAGATGGTGTTTCCATGCGGGACGCCATGGCGAGAGCCGGGTTGGACGTGAATGCTATAGGCGCCATCCGCCGCAACCCTGCCGAATACCAAGGCTTTGTGGAAGTGCACATCGAGCAAGGCCCGGTGCTCAATGCGCTTGACATTCCGCTGGGTGTGGTCACCTCCATCAACGCCAGCGTGCGCTATGTAGGCGAGATCACCGGCATGGCCAGCCACGCAGGCACCACGCCCATGGGCCAGCGCCGCGACGCCGCTGGTCTTGCTGGTCGAACACTGCGCCACTCAAGATGGAGACTCGGTAGGCACCGTGGGGCAGCTGCAAGTGCCCCATGGCTCCATCAATGTGGTGCCAGGGCGCTGCACCTTTTCGCTGGATTTGCGTGCTCCGTCGGATGCGCAGCGCGATGCACTGGAGGCCAAAGTACTCACCGGACTGCGCCTGATCTGCGAGCGGCGTGGTCTGCACCACAGCCTCACCCGCACCATGCAAGCCAGCGCGGCGCCCAGCGCGCCCGCATGGCAGCAACGCTGGGAAGCGGCGGTCACCGCCTTGGGTGTGCCCCTGCACCGCATGCCCAGTGGCGCGGGGCACGACGCCATGAAGCTGCACACCATCCTGCCGCAGGCCATGTTGTTTGTGCGCGGCCTCAACTCCGGCATCAGCCACAACCCGCTGGAGTCCACCACCAGCGACGACATGCAACTCGCGGTCGATGCGTTTAGCCATCTGCTGCAACAACTGGCCCACGCGGCCTGAACGTTTGACTTCCCATGACTACCCCCTACCAACAACTCGACACCTGGATTGACGCGCACTTTGACGAGCAAGTGCGTTTTCTGCAAGAACTGGTGCGCGTGCCCACCGACACCCCGCCCGGCAACAACGCCCCGCACGCAGACCGCACCGCCGAGCTGCTGGCCGCCATGGGCCTGCAGGCCGAAAAACACAGCGTGCCTGCCAGCGAAGTGCAGGCTGCCGGCATGCAAAGCATCACCAACCTGGTGGTGCGCCGCCCCTATGCTGCCGGTGGACTGACGATCGGACTGAATGCCCACGGCGACGTGGTGCCCCCCGGCGAAGGCTGGACGCATGACCCCTACGGCGGTGAGATCGCCGACGGCAACATGTACGGCCGCGCCACCGCCGTGAGCAAGAGCGATTTCTCCAGCTACACCTTTGCGGTTCGGGCCCTCGAGTCACTGGGCCTGCCGCTCAAAGGCGGTGTGGAACTGCTCTTTACCTACGATGAAGAGTTCGGCGGTGAACTCGGCCCCGGCTGGTTGTTGGAAAAGGGCCTCACCAAGCCAGACCTGCTGCTAGCGGCAGGCTTTTCGTACCAGGTCATCACCGCGCACAACGGCTGCCTGCAAATGGAAGTAACCGTGCACGGCAAGATGGCACACGCAGCTATCCCCGAGAGTGGTGTGGACGCCCTGCAAGGCGCGGTACACATCCTCAACGCGCTGTACGCCCAGAACACGCTCTACAAACAGGTCACGTCAGACGTGGACGGTATCAACCACCCTTACCTGAACGTGGGCCGCATCGAAGGCGGCACCAACACCAATGTGGTGCCCGGCAAAGTGGTCTTCAAGCTGGACCGGCGCATGATCCCTGAGGAAAACCCCGCCGAAGTGGAAGCCTCCATCCGCAAAGTGATTGCCAACGCGGCCGCCCAGGTGCCCGGCATCTCGGTAGACATCAAACGCCTGCTGCTGGCCAATTCCATGCGCCCCTTGGCAGGCAACAAGCCACTGGTGGATGCGCTGCAAAAACATGGCGAAACCTTGTTTGGCGAAGCCATACCCGCCATGGGCACTCCGCTGTACACCGATGTGCGTCTGTTTTCTGAGCGCGGCATTCCTGGTGTGATCTACGGCGCGGGCCCTCGCACCGTGCTGGAATCGCACGCCAAGCGTGCCGATGAACGCGTGAGCCTAGACGACCTGCGCAAAGCCACCAAGGTAGTAGCGCGAACACTGTTGGACTTGCTGCAGCCCCACTGAGACGCGTTGTTTTCCCGGAACGAGGGTTTCCCCGCTGAGGGTCCGAAAATTTTGTATACAAAATGTGTATACAGTTTTTAAACCCGTAGACCAGTCGAAGCCTCAGGGCTGAGACGCCCTCATCTGGAGAATGCGCTATGTCACAGAACGTCCACCCGGTGGATGAAGTCCTGCCCGCAGGCAAACTTTCGGCCTTGGGCCTTCAGCATGTACTGGTGATGTACGCGGGTGCCGTTGCGGTGCCACTGATCGTGGGTCGCGCCCTCAAGCTGAGCCCCGAGCAAGTGGCCATGCTGATATCTGCGGACCTGTTTTGCTGCGGCATCGTGACCTTGATCCAGTCCCTCGGGGCCACGCAGTGGTTCGGTATCAAGCTGCCGGTGATGATGGGCGTTACGTTCGCATCCGTTGCTCCGATGGTGGCCATGGCCAATAGCAACCCCGGCCCTCAAGGTGCTGGTTTGATATTCGGAGCCATCATTGGCGCCGGGGTGGTGTCCATCCTGATTGCGCCTTTGATCAGCCGCATGCTGCGCTTTTTCCCGCCGGTGGTCACGGGAACCATCATTGCCGTGATCGGCATCAGCCTGATGCGTGTAGGCATCAACTGGATTTTCGGCAACCCTTTCGGCCCCACCGCTCCCAGCATTCCCAGCCCCGAGCATCTGGCGTGGCTGGATGCAGCAAAACAAGCTGCCAGTTCCGGCGCCATCCCGCCGGTACCTGCTGGCCTCAATATCGTGGGTACGGTGCCCAACCCTCTGTATGCGCAGCTCCCGCACATCGGCATTGCCGCCATCGTGCTGGTTTCCATTCTGTTGATTGCCAAATATGCCAAGGGCTTTGTGGCCAACATCTCCGTGTTACTCGGCATCATCGTGGGGGGCGTGGTCGCCACTGCCGCCGGCCTGATGGACTTTGGTCGGGTGGCCAAGGCCGGCTGGTTTGATTTGGTGCTGCCCTTTGAAATTGCAACGCCGGTGTTCGACCCCATCCTGATTTTGACCATGACATTGGTGATGATTGTGGTGATGATCGAGTCCACCGGCATGTTCCTCGCTTTGGGGGACATGACATCCAAAAAAGTCGATCAAAAGATGTTGACAGCCGGTCTTCGCACCGATGGTTTGGGTACCCTGATCGGTGGCATTTTCAATACCTTCCCCTACACCAGCTTCTCGCAAAACGTAGGCTTGGTGGGTGTCACAGGCGTGAAGAGCCGTTTTGTCTGCGTCGCTGGTGGGGTAATACTGATCCTGTTGGGCCTGGTGCCCAAGATGGCAGCGCTGGTGGAGTCTTTGCCCACCTTTGTACTGGGTGGCGCAGGTTTGGTGATGTTCGGCATGGTCGCGGCCACCGGCATTCGCATCCTGGCGACAGTGGACTACCAAAAAAACCGCAACAACTTGTTTATCGTGGCCATCTCCATCGGCTTCGGAATGGTCCCCCTGATTGCGCCGAAATTCCTGCAATGGATGCCGCACAACATCCACCCCTTGATCGAGTCCGGAATCCTGCTGGCCTCGGTCAGTGCGGTACTCCTGAACGCCTACTTCAATGGCAGCCGGCAGGATGACGCTGCGGCGATCCAAGCCGCCAAGCAAGCCGATGCCCATTGAAGCGACCCGCTGCAAAACGAACACAGGGCCCTCAAGGGCCCTTTTTCCGGTCGACACCCCTGCAACGAGCATTCGGCTCGGCGTTAAAGGGTATCTACTGCCTCACGTGCACATGGAGCGCAAGAGAATGAGGCCAGCTGCTTTGTATACACGCCCCAAATTTGGGCATCTTTCTTGCTTAACTCAGTCCATTTAACACCTTGTAGGAGCTCCCATGAAAAAACGCCAGTTTCTCCACGCGATCGCATTGGCCGCCACTACCTTGGCCACCGGTTCAGCGATGGCCCAAAGTACACCGATCAAGTTCCAACTGGATTGGCGTTTTGAAGGCCCTGCCGCCCTGTTTCTGACACCTGCAGCCAAGGGCTACTTCAAGGACGCCAAGCTGGACGTGACCATCGACGCGGGCAACGGCTCCGGCGGCACGGTGACCCGTGTGGCCTCCGGCGCTTATGACATGGGTTTTGCGGACTTGGCAGCGCTGATGGAGTTCCACGCCAACAACCCCGACGCGCCCAACAAGCCCGTGGCGGTGATGATGGTCTACAACGACACGCCCGCCTCGGTGATGGCGCTCAAGAAGTCCGGCATCAAAACACCCGCCGACCTGAACGGCAAGAAACTGGGTGCGCCCGTGTTTGACGCCGGCCGCCGCGCCTTCCCCATCTTTGCCAAAGCCAACAACATCAGTGGTGTGCAGTGGACCGCCATGGACCCTCCCCTGCGTGAAACCATGCTGGCCCGTGGCGACATCGACGCCATCACCGGCTTCACCTTCACCTCGGTACTCAACCTCGAAGCACGCGGCGTCAAGGCCGAGGACATCGTGGTCCTGCCCTACCCTGATTTCGGTGTGAAGCTCTATGGCAACGCCATCATTGCTTCGCCCAAGATGATCAAAGAGAACCCCGCCGCCATCAAAGCTTTCTTGGTTGCGTTTGCCAAGGGCATGAAAGACGTGATCGGCAACCCCGCAGCTGCTGTAGGGGATGTGAAGGCCCGCGACGGCATCATCAACGCCGAGCTGGAAACCCGTCGCCTGAAGATGGCGATCGACTCCGCCATCAACAGCGCCAACGCCCGCGCGGAAGGCTTCGGCCAGGTAAACGGCCCACGCCTGTCGCTGATGGCATCGCAAGTGTCGGACGCCTTCAACACCAAAACCCGTGTGAACCCGGACGTGGTGTGGAACGGCAGCTTCCTGCCCTCCAAGGCTGAGCTGAACGTACTGCCCAAGAAGTAAGCATGAGTGCGACCATCCTTGAGTCAGCATTTCCCTGGTTTGTCGATTTCCAGGATGTCTGGCTTGCTTACAACGATGAGCTGCTGAAGCAGAACCACTTTGCGGTCGAAGCCATCGACCTGCAAGTGCGCAAGGGGGAGTTCATTGCCATCGTCGGCCCATCCGGCTGTGGCAAGTCCACCTTCATGAAGCTGACCACCGGTCTGAAAATGCCCTCCAAGGGCAAGATTCTGATTGACAACGAGCCGGTAACCGGCCCGTTGAAGATTTCCGGCATGGCCTTCCAAGCGCCGTCCCTGTTGCCATGGCGCACCACTGTGGACAACGTGCTCTTGCCGTTGGAAATTGTGGAGCCTTACCGCAGCAACTTCAAAGCCAAGCGCAAAGAATACGAAGAGCGGGCCCGCAAGCTGCTGCAAAAAGTGGGCTTGGGCGGCTATGAGGATAAGTTCCCGTGGCAGCTCTCAGGGGGCATGCAGCAGCGGGCCAGCATCTGCCGCGCACTGATCCATGAACCCAAGATGCTGTTGCTGGATGAGCCCTTCGGCGCATTGGATGCCTTCACCCGCGAGGAGCTGTGGTGCATCTTGCGCGACCTATGGACGGAGCAACAGTTCAACGTAATTCTGGTCACGCACGACTTGCGTGAATCGGTGTTCCTGGCCGACACGGTCTATGTCATGAGCAAGAGCCCCGGCCGTTTTGTGGTGAGGCGCGAAATCGACCTGCCGCGCCCGCGCGACCTGGAGATCACCTACTCAGCAGAGTTCACCGACATCGTGCACGAGTTGCGCGGGGGCACCGTGGGTGCTGCTGGTGGTCTTCATTCTGCTGTGGCAATTGCTGTGCAGCGTATTTGAAGTGTCGGAGTTCGTCTTCCCCAGCCCGGCACGTATCTGGACACAGTTCTGGGAGTTCAAGGGCATCATTGCCGGCCACGCTTGGCGCACTTTTTGGGTCACCATGGCCGGCTTCGGCATTGCCATTGTGGTGGGGGTGTTGCTCGGCTTTGTGATCGGCAGTTCGCGGCTGGCCTATGCGGCGGTGTACCCGCTGATGACAGCGTTTAACGCATTACCTAAAGCTGCGTTTGTGCCCATCCTCGTAGTCTGGTTCGGCATTGGCGTGGGCCCGGCCATCCTGACTGCCTTTTTGATCAGCTTTTTCCCGATCATGGTGAACATTGCCACCGGCCTGGCTACTCTGGAGCCGGAGCTGGAGGACGTGTTGCGCGTGCTGGGCGCAAAGCGCTGGGATGTATTGGTGAAGGTGGGCCTGCCCCGCTCCATGCCTTACTTCTATGGTTCGCTCAAAGTCGCGATCACGCTGGCGTTTGTGGGTACCACGGTGTCGGAGATGACGGCTGCTAACGAAGGCATCGGCTACCTGCTGATCAGTGCTGGCTCGGCCATGCAAATGGGCTTGGCATTTGCCGGCTTGGTGGTGGTGGGCGCCATGGCCATGGTGATGTACGAGCTGTTCAGCGCGATTGAAAAGCACACTACCGCCTGGGCGCATCGCGGCTCGCAGAACCACTGATGACGCCTGAACAGATGGCCCGCCACCTGCTGCGTGCCAACGCAGTGGCGCAGCGCGCCCTGACATTGGGAAAACACCCGTTCGGCGCCATTCTGGTGGCGCCGGATGGGGAAACCGTTTTAGCGGAGCAAGGCAATGTGGATACGGTCAACCATGCCGAATCCGCCCTAGCGCGCACGGCAGCCACCAACTTCACTGCGGATTACCTGTGGAGCTGCACACTGGTCACCACCGTGGAACCTTGCGCCATGTGCGCGGGCACGCAGTACTGGGCCAATATCGGCACCCTGGTGTTCGGCATGACGGAACGCCGACTGCTGGAGCTCACCGGCAACCACGAAGAAAACCCCACCATGGACCTGCCTAGCCGCACAGTGCTGGCAGCAGGCCAGAAGCAGGTCACCGTCATCGGGCCGGTGCCTGCAGTCGAAGAGGCCATCGCCGCCTTGCATCAACACTTCTGGCAGCGCTGAAGCGCCACCAACGCACACAACAATTGAGCCATGGTTTGGCACGCACGTTTACAACTGGATTACCGCCTCGAAGCAGAGCGCTGCGTGGCCCGCTACGAGCACAGCGGCCCGCTGCGTATCCTGCAAAGCCTTTACCCTGAAGGCGATGGAATTTGTCACAACGTACTGGTACACCCGCCTGGTGGCCTGGTGGGCGGAGACACCCTGAGCCTGAACATCACGGTGGGCAGCGGCGCACACGGCCTGATCACCACGCCGGGCGCGACACGCTTTTACCGCTCCGAAGGTCCGGTAGCCACCCAGGAAACCAGCCTCACCCTGGAAGAGGGTGCACGCCTGGAATGGCTGCCGCTGGAGGCGATTTGCTATGACGCCTGCCATGCGGTCAACCGCCTGCGCCTGCAGCTCGCCCCAGGCGCCCAGTGTCTGGGCTGGGATGTGACCGCGCTGGGCCTGCCCCACGCGCAACTGCCTTTTTTGAAAGGCAGTCTGGAACAACACCTGGAAATTCCCGGCATCTGGTTGGAGCGCGGCACCTTGCGCGCAGATGACCAACGGCTGATGAATGGCCCTACCGGGCTGGACGGGAATCGCTGCCTGGCGACCTTGTTTTTTGCCAGCGGAACGCCCTGGAGCCGCGCAGACAAAGAAGCCCTGCTGGATATGGCCCGGGCAACCTTGAAAGACCACACCCTGGCAGCGACTGCAGGCGCCACCAGCCCCAACACCCGCACCTTGGTACTCCGGGTGCTTGCACCCACTGTGGAGCCTGCCATGCAATTGCTGCGCGCTGTGCGCAAGAAGTGGCGTACCCATGCATGGCAACTTACAGGTCAGGACCCGCGCATCTGGGCCATGTAACTACCCTGTTCAATGGCCATGGGCGCCACCATAATGGTGCCAATGGCCGCTCTCGATTCGGATTTCTCGACCTGCTCTGCCCTGGTGGTAGACGGCAATCCGACTTCGCGCTCGATTCTGGTGTCGCAATTGCGGGACTTCGGCGTAGCCAGCGTGGCCCAAGCGGCCCGCGCAGTAGATGCCCGCCGTCAACTGGAGTTCCGCACCTTCGACTTTGTGCTGTGCGAGCAGCACTTCCCCACTGATGCCATGTCCGGGCAGGATCTGCTGGACGACTTGCGCCGCAACCAGCTACTGCCCTTCTCGACCGTGTTCATCATGATCACCGGCGAAGCCACCTATGCCAAGGTGGCGGAAGCCGCCGAATCGGCCCTGGACGGCTACATGCTCAAGCCACACAAAGCGACCCAACTCGGTGAACGACTGGTAGCCGCACGGGTGCGGAAAGTGTCTCTGCAGGGCATCTTCACTGCCATTGAAGAAGAAAACTTCGAAGAGGCCGCGCGCCTATGTCTCGAACGGTTTGAGGCCAGAGGCCTGTTCTGGCTGTATGCGGCACGGGTAGGTGCCGAGTTGTTGCTGCGACTGGGCCGCTGCATTGAGGCGCAAACCTTGTACAAGGCAGTCGTCGACGCCAAAACACTGCCTTGGGCCAAGTTGGGTGTTGCACGCTCGCAGCTGGAGGCTGGCCAGATTAACCAGGCCACCAGCACTCTCGAAAAATTGATAGGCGAAGACGCGAATTACGCCGATGCCTATGACGTCATGGGTCGGGCCCAGTTCGAGTTGGGCCGTTTTGACAAGGCACTGGATACCTACAAAATGGCCGCCACGCTCACGCCGGCGTCCATCAGCCGGGTACAAAACCTGGCCATGATGACCTACTACTCTGGCGACCACGAGGAGGCCGAAAAGCTGCTCGACAAGACCACGCGCTTGGGGCTGGACTCCAAAATGTTTGACGCACAAACACTGGTGTTGCTGGCCTTTACCCGACTGGGCACCGCAGACCGCAAGGGCCTGCAGCGCTGCTATGACGATTTTCTGCGGCTCATCGACAAAGACGAGGGCAACGCACGCCTCAAGCGCTTGGCCTCCATCGTGGAAGCACTCAACCTCATACAGCAACACCAGTTTGCCCGGTCTGTGGACGCAGTGCGGAAGATGGCCAAGACCGTGCAGGAGCCCCAATTTGATTTTGAGTCTGCCAGCAACCTGGTAGCTCTGATGGCACAACTGTCGGCCAAAGCCATCCAGCTCAATGAGCTGGAGGAAACCATTGATGTCATCGGCCGCCGCTTTTGCAGCAACCGCTCATTAACGGAGCTGCTGGCTGCCAGCGCTGTATCCCACCCGCCTTATGCCGACCGGCTGAGACTGGCCCAATCGCAAGTGCTGGAGTTTGCAGAAACGGCCATGGCACTGAGCCTTGCAGGCGACCCGACCAATGCCGTCAAAAACCTGATCCTGCATGGCCGCGACACACTCAACTCAAGGCTGATCGACAACGCCTACCAGTTGCTCCAAAAGCACAGCGCCAAAGTCAAGGGAGCGCCTGAGCTGCAGGACATGGTGCAGCAGCTCAAGGCGCGCTGTGGGCCCTTGGTCAACCGCGCATCGCTGGGCGAGCAAAAACGCCAGGCCGGTGGACTGGCTTTGCGCACCGGCAAACGGATTGCGCCGGAAATCGGCAAACTGCCGGACCCGCCACCCGCCTCTCTGCCACCGGCAGAAGAACTGCTGCCTGGCGTTTAAATGGCCACGAGGCCACGCACGCCGTCAACTTCCATGTTCTGGCCCATGCCACGCGCAAGTACCGCGCCACGCTCCATCACGATGTAGTTGTCCGCCAACTCCTGGGCAAAGTCGTAGTACTGCTCCACCAGCAGAATAGCCATGTCGCCACGGTCTGCCAGCATGCGGATCACGCGGCCGATGTCCTTGATGATGCTGGGTTGGATACCTTCGGTAGGCTCATCGAGGATCAGAACCTTGGGGCCCGCCGCCAACGCACGCGCAATCGCCAACTGCTGCTGTTGCCCGCCGGACAAGTCGCCGCCCCGACGGTGCAACATCTGCTGAAGCACCGGAAACAGTTCAAACAGCTCAGCCGGAATAGGGGTGCCGGCAGGCTTGTACGCCAAGCCCATACGGAGGTTTTCTTCCACAGTGAGTCGCGCAAAAATCTCGCGACCCTGTGGCACAAAGCCCATTCCCAGGCGGGCACGCTCATAAGGCGTGAGCTTGTGGATTTCCTTCCCGCCCATGGAGATGGTGCCGGACTTGATGGGCACAAGGCCCATCAGCGATTTGAGCAGTGTGGTCTTGCCTACGCCGTTACGGCCCAGGATGACCTTGACCTTGCCGACCTCGGCCTCCAGACTCACGTCCCGCAGAATGTGGGAGCCACCGTAGTACTGGTTGATGTTTTTTACTTCAAGCATGGCGAATCAACCTCAACGGCCCAAATAAACTTCAATCACACGCTCATCGGCCTGCACCTGATCCAGCGTGCCCTGGGCCAATACCGAGCCGTCACACAACACGGTAACGATGTCACTGATGGTGCGGATAAAACTCATGTCGTGCTCCACCACCATCAGGGAGTGTTTGCCCTTGAGGCTCAAAAACAGCTCAGCGGTGCGCTCGGTTTCCTCATCCGTCATACCGGCCACCGGCTCATCCAACAGCAGGAGCTTGGGATCTTGCATCAGCAACATGCCGATCTCCAGCCACTGCTTCTGTCCGTGGCTCAGGTTGCCGGCGAGACGCCCCACACTGTCTGCGAGGTGAATGGTGTGCAGGATGTCTGCCAGACGGTCCCGCTGTGCAGAGTCCAGCTTGAAAAACATGGAAGCTTTGACGCCCTTGTCGGTCTTCAAGGCCAGTTCGAGATTCTCAAACACCGAGAGTTGCTCAAACACCGTCGGCTTTTGGAACTTGCGCCCGATGCCCAGCTGTGCGATCTCGGACTCTTTGTAGCGCAGCAGGTCGATGGTGCTGCCGAAGTACACGGTGCCGCTGTCCGGCCGGGTTTTGCCGGTGATGATGTCCATCATCGTGGTCTTGCCGGCGCCATTGGGCCCGATGATGCAGCGAAGCTCGCCGGGCGCAATATCCACGCGGCGTGCGCCTTGTTCCAACAGATCGGGAGTCATGCTTTCCCTCCCTTCAGTTTCTTGATCAATCCCACCACGCCGTCGGGCAGGAACAAGGTGACACCAATGAAGAGCGCACCGAGGAAATACAGCCAGAACTCAGGGTAAGTCACCGTGAGCCAGCTCTTGGCACCGTTGACCAAGAAGGCCCCCACGATGGGCCCGATCAGCGTCGCCCGCCCACCCACAGCGGCCCAGATGGCAATCTCAATCGAGTTGGCCGGGCTCATCTCACTCGGGTTGATGATGCCGACCTGAGGCACATAGAGCGCGCCGGCCACGCCGCACATCATGGCCGAAATAGTCCAGATGGTGAGCTTGTAGCCCAGGGTGGAATAGCCGCTGAACATGACGCGGCTCTCCGCATCACGCACGGCCTGCAACACTCGGCCGAACTTGCTGCCCACCAGCCAGCGGGCCAGCAGGAAGAACAGCAGCAAAGTCACCGAAGTCATGACAAACAAGGTCATGCGCATGCTGGTGGTGGCAATCGGGATGTCCAGAATGCGCTTGAAGTCAGTGAAGCCGTTGTTGCCACCAAAGCCGGTTTCATTGCGGAAGAAGAGCAACATGGCCGCGAACGTCATGGCCTGGGTAATGATGGAAAAGTAAACCCCCTTGATGCGCGAGCGGAAGGCAAAGTAGCCGAACACAAAGGCCACCAGCCCCGGCACGGCCACTACCAAAAACAGAGTGGCACCGAAGCTGCCGGACAGCGCCCAATGCCAAGGCAATTCTTTCCAGTCCAGGAACACCATGAAGTCCGGCAAATTGCTTTTGTAATTGCCATCCAGCCCGATCTGACGCATCAGGTACATGCCCATGGCATAGCCGCCCAGCGCAAAGAACAGGCCGTGGCCCAGACTCAGGATGCCGGTGTAGCCCCAGATGAGGCCCATGGCGAGTGCGCAAATGGAATAGCACATGATCTTGGCCGTGAGTGCCACCGCAAAATCGCTCAGGTGCAAGGCACTGCCCGCAGGCACCATCAGGTTCAGTACCGGCACCAGGGCGCACAAGACAATCAGCGCAGCCAACCATGCAGCCCAACCGGCACGCGTCAGCAAAGGTTGCGGAGTGGGTAAGGAAATGTTGCTCATGCTTCTGCGCTCCGGCCCTTCATGGCAAAGATGCCTTGCGGACGCTTCTGGATAAAAACGATGATGAAAACCAGCACAGCGATCTTGGCCAGCACCGCACCGGTCCAGCCCTCGAGGAACTTGTTCAAAATGCCGAGGCCCATGGCCGCATACACGGTGCCAGCCAGCTGCCCCACGCCGCCCAGCACCACCACCATGAAGGAATCCACGATGTAGCCTTGACCCAGGTCAGGGCCCACGTTGCCCACCTGGCTGAGAGCGCAGCCGGCCAAACCGGCAATGCCAGACCCCAGCGCAAACGCGTAAGTGTCAATGCGCGCAGTGTTCACGCCCATGCAACTGGCAATCGGGCGGTTCTGCGTCACGCCGCGCACGAACAAGCCCAGGCGTGTTTTCTCAATCAGGAACCACACCCCGGCCAGCACCGCTACCGCAAAGGCGACGATGATCAAACGGTTGTAGGGCAGCGAGAGGTTGCCCAGCAGCTGTACGCCACCACTCATCCAACTCGGGTTTTCCACACCAACGTTTTGCGCGCCGAACAGGGTGCGCACCAGCTGCATCAGCATCAGGCTGATACCCCAGGTCGCCAACAAAGTCTCCAAGGGTCGCCCGTACAGGAAACGGATCACGCTACGCTCGAGGGCAGCGCCGACCAGCGCAGAGGTCATGAACGCCACCGGCACTGCGGCCAGCAAGTACCAGTCGAAGGCACCGGGCAGGTACTTCTGGAACAGTACCTGGACCACATAGGTGGCGTAGGCGCCGATCATCATGAGCTCGCCGTGGGCCATGTTGATCACGCCCATCAAGCCGTAGGTGATGGCCAAGCCCAGTGCGACCAGCAGAAGGATGGAGCCCAGGCTGATACCGCTGAAGATGGCACCCAGACGGTCTCCCCACGCGAGGCGGGCCTCGACGGTACCCAAGCTCTTTTGCAATGCTGTTTTCACATTGCCATCGGTCTCTACTTGCAAACGCTCTACCAACAAAGTTTTCGTGGCAGCCTGGGCGCTATCGCCCAACTGCGCAGCCGCTTCCAAACGCTTCCCCGGGTCTTCGCTGCCCAGCATAGCGGCAGCACGCAGCAATTGCAGCTTCTCTTTCAGATCCGGGGCCGTCTCATTCGCCAATGCTTTTTCCAGCAGCGGCAATTTGCCCGCATCCACCTGCCCACCCAGGGTTTTGATCGCAGCGCGACGCACTGCCACGTCGGGCGACAAAAGCTTGACCGCAGCCAGCGCGGTATCCAGCTCGCCGCGCATGCGGTTGTTGTTCATGACGTCTTCAGCGGACTCGGGCACAGCGACTTCCGCTTGAGTGACCGGGTCCACGCCCTTGCCGTCCACCACCATCACGGGCACTTCACCCACAAGCTTGACGGCATCGTCTGACAGAGCCTGTATGAATCGCACCGTGCGTTCGTCGGCGCTTTCGACCGCTTTTTGCAATGCCGCCACGCGGGCATCGCTCTCGCCGGATGCCATGGCCTTTGCCTCTTCAGCGCTCAGCGCATGTGCGCGAGAAGCTATCAAAAGCATAGCAATCATCAGCCATTGAAAAATTCGTTTTGGCATACGCCAATCTCTCCGGGGTAAAAACAACAAGCCGCCACGCCCTTTTCAAGGCTGTGGCGGCTCTGGCTAAAAGCTAGCCTCTCCCTGCCTACGCCTTATTTCTTTGCGGGCTCATCAGGCTTCTTGTCGTTGCCTTCGATGTATGGAGACCATGGCTTGGCCTTCACAGGGCCGGGTGTCTTCCAGACCACGTTGAACTGACCGTCAGCCTTGATTTCGCCGATGAACACGGACTTGTGCAAGTGGTGGTTCTTTTCGTCCATCTTGGACACGATGCCGCTTGGTGCCTTGAAGGTCTGGCCGGCCATCGCTGCGATTACCTTGTCCACGTCGGTGGACTTTGCTTTTTCGACGGCTTGCTTCCACATGTTGATGCCGATGTAAGTAGCTTCCATCGGGTCGTTGGTCAAAGGCTTGTCCTTGTGACCGGCGATGCCCTTGGCCTTGGCGTAGTCAGACCACTTCTTGATGAACTCGGTGTTGGCCGGGTTCTTGATGGACTGGAAGTAGTTCCATGCAGCCAGGTGACCCACCAGAGGCTTGGTGTCCACGCCGCGCAGTTCTTCTTCACCCACCGAGAAGGCCACCACAGGCACGTCCTTGGCGTTCAGGCCAGCGTTGCCCAATTCCTTGTAGAAGGGCACGTTGGAGTCACCGTTGATGGTGGACACCACGGCTGTCTTGCCGCCGGCAGAGAACTTCTTGATGTCAGCCACGATGGTTTGGTAATCGCTGTGGCCAAACGGTGTGTACTTCTCGTCAATGTCAGATTCTTTCACGCCCTTGGATTTCAGGTAGGCGCGCAGGATCTTGTTGGTAGTGCGGGGGTACACATAGTCGGTTCCCAGCAGAACCCAACGCTTGGCGCCGCCGCCTTCTTTGCTCATCAGATAGTCGACAGCGGGGATAGCTTGCTGGTTAGGCGCAGCACCGGTGTAGAACACGTTTTTGGACAGCTCTTCACCTTCGTATTGCACGGGGTAGAACAACAGGCCATTCAGCTCTTCCACGACGGGCAGTACGGACTTGCGGGACACGGAAGTCCAGCAGCCGAAGATGACGGAGACTTTGTCCTGGGTCAGCAACTGCTTGGTCTTTTCAGCAAACAGGGGCCAGTTGGAAGCGGGGTCTACAACCACAGGTTCCAATTTCTTGCCGAGCACGCCACCCTTGGCGTTGATTTCGTCGATAGCCATCAACACGGTGTCTTTCAACACGGTTTCGGAAATGGCCATGGTGCCGGACAGGCTGTGCAGGATACCGACCTTGATAGTGTCAGCAGCCATTGCAGGCACTGCCGACAAGGTGGTGAGAGCGACGGCAGCGGTGAGTGCCTTCAAAGTAAAACGACGTTGCATGTGGGCTTCTCCGGGGGTTAAACAAATCCATCTCGCTTCTCGCAAAACAATCTCGGAAGAGGTTTTGTGATGCGATGGAGTGACTGTAGGTTTGGCCGCCCGAACCGGAAATACGCCTAGTGGCGTACACCTCTGCAAAGTCCACACAGCAAAAAAAGCCGGCTCGCATAGCGGCCGGCCTGGATGGCGGGTGAACGCGGATCAGAGCGTGGTGGTGGTCGTAGTCGTGGTAGTGCCGGTAGTGGTACCGGTGCTTGTCGCTGGCGGAGTCACGGGTGGCAGGTCGTCCGCACCGCGACCGTGACGAACATGGCCGGGGGCGTCGTCTGCACCGCGACCCTGGCGCACGTGGCCGGCAGCATCGTCGGCGCCACGTCCGCGACGCTGACCGCCGGAATCATCGCTGCGGGTGCTGCTGGACGTACTGGTGCTGCCGGAACTGGAAGATGTACTGGAGGAGGACGAAGAAGAGGAAGAAGACGAGGACGAAGAGGAGCCCGAAGACGACGATTTGCCGGAAGAGCCGCCTTTGTCGGCCAGAGCAGATGTCGCGCTGAGAGCAAGTAACAGGGTGGCACTGGTGGCTACGAGAGCAGAGCGGATGAAGGTCATGGCGAGATTCCTTAAGTTGGTTAAATTTTCATTATGTGTGTGATTTTTTCCCACACATAGCGAAACTATATGTGTGAAATTTTCCCACGTCAAATAATTTGTGTAAATTTTTCCCACAAGCAAGTTACATTTGAGCCCATGGAAAGTTCCAACTCTTCCCTCGCCGGACCGCCTCCCGCGCTGGTGCGCGCACTACGCCGCGTATTGCGCCCCTTGGTGCGGGTCATGCTCGCGCAAGGCATCACTTACCCCTACCTCGCCGAATTGCTGAAGAACCTGTTTGTCGATGTAGCTGCCACCGAATTCCGCTTGGATAACAAGGCTCCCACCGACAGCCGCATCAGCCTGATGACCGGTGTGCATCGCAAAGACGTATCCCGCCTCCGAAACGAGTTGGCACAAACGGTTGATGCTGTTCCCGATGTGGTCTCCCTGGGTGCGCAGCTCGTAGCGGTGTGGCTGGGGACTGCCCGTTATTTGCACGAAGACGGCAGCCCCCTGCCCTTGGCGCGCTTTGCCAGCGAAGGCGGTGAGCTGTCGTTTGAAAGCCTGGTAGCCAGTGTGAACAGCGATATCCGCTCGCGTGTGGTGCTGGATGAGTGGCTGCGGCTGGGGGTCGTCCGCCTGGACGACGAAAACCGTGTGTGCCTGAATGCAGAGGCCTTTGTGCCCAGCGAAGGCTTCGACGAAAAGGCCTTTTATTTCGGCCACAACCTGCACGACCATGCCGCTGCGGCCGCGCGTAACCTGCTGGGCGTGCAGCCCGCGCTACTCGAACGTAGCGTGCAATACGACGCCCTGAACGAGGCCTCCATCGCGCTCATCGCCAAGCAATCGCGCGAAGCCGGCATGAAGGCTCTGCTGGCCGTCAACAAGAATGCCCTCGCTCTGGAACAAGCAGATGCAGCCACAGAGGCCCCCAAACACCGCATGACCTTCGGCATTTACTTTTATACCGAACCCATGCCTGAAGCATCCTCTACACCAGCCGGTAAAACAGGGGCTGCCCCATGAACCGCCAGCTCCATAGTTTGCGCAGACTCGCTTTGGCATTCGCTCTCATGGGTGCGTTCCATGCAAACGCATCCAATGTGTGTGGGCACAGCGACTCGCCGGTCAACCCGCAAGCAGCAGCGCCGGGCATTGGCGGCACGGGCGACACGGCCCTGCGTCCCGGCATAGGGGGCACTGGAGATGTCGCGGTCAAACCGGGCATAGGTGGCACCGGCATCGACAACGGAGGCATAGGTGGCACTGGCATCGTGGGCGTGATTACCGGTTTTGCCAGCATCTGCGTCAATGGCGTAGAGGTGCACTACGACGAGAGTACGCCGGTCAATGACAACGGGCAAACTGTCAAATCGGGCGTGCTAGCAGTCGGTCAGGTGGTGGTGGTGAAAGCGAGGGGCCAGGGCGATGAATTGCAGGCTGAGAAGATTGCCTTGCAACACCTCGTGGTTGGACCGGTCGAACGGGTGGACACGGCACGCAGTGAAGTCCAGGTGCTGGGCCAAACATTGCGCTGGAGCGGTGCGTCAGGCACCCTGGCCGGCCTGAAACCCGGTCAGTGGGTCCGGGTCAGCGGCCTGCGCATGAGTGATGGCAGCATCGACACCACGCATCTGCAAACCATCCCGCCACAAGCCCAGGCGCAACTCACCGGACCTGCGGAACATGGGTCAGAAGGTGGTGTGCGGGTCGGTGGAACCGCCGTTCAAACAGCCCGCTTGGGATTCATGGAGGGCCTCCGTGCCTGGCGTGCCGCCATGAACCACCAGGAAGTTCAGGTTCAAGGCCACTGGGATGGAAGACAGTTGGTCGCCACCGGCATGCAGCTGCAACCCACGCGCACCACCATGGGACCGGTAGAGCGTGTGGTGGTGGAGGGCTATGTCAAAACCGCCTCGACAGACGGTTTGGACATCGGCCAAGGACGCATGGCCTTGGGCGCACAGGTGAATGCACGGCAACGCGCCGAACTGCGGGAAGACCGCGAGCAGCGCGTGCGCGTGACAGGGGTACGTGGAAGTGATGACCGCATTACCGTGGAAAGGGTGGACGTGCGCCAAAGCTCAGAAAAGCGAGTCCGCTCCAGTGGAAAAGGCGAGAGCGGCAGCCGCAGCGGCAAACCGGACGATGCAAGCGGGCAGGACGATTCCAAATCAGGCAGCTCCGGCAAAAGCGAAAGCAGAGACGACAGCAAGAGCGG
>RFQA01000460.1 GCA_009925925.1 Betaproteobacteria bacterium | reverse complement strand
CCAGGACCGGATACATCGTCCACCATGTTGCCGCGCTGCGTCACGATGCCGTAAAGCGGAAGCACCGCAATGCCGCCACCAGAGCTGGACACGCTGGATTGGCGACGTGCATCTCTTGCGTTTCTGTCGGCTGCAATATTGCGCATCACCTCGTCACTTGCGCGGGCATCCCCCGACCAGCGTGCGATGACAGCAGTGACTGCGTTCAGCCGTTCGGGCATCAATGCCCAGGGAGTTGCCAAATATTCGGCAACCAGTAATTGATGGTTCATGATGTCATCCCCAGTGATTTAAGTGATTGGCACAGGTGTGGTTCATCCATGGATACGCTGGCCTGCGCCCAGACACTCACCCGGTCCACAGGCACAGCCAGGGATTGCGCAATCAGTGCCAGATCTTTCTCGTCGACCCGACCGGCCCGAGCGATGCGCCTGGCCCAGCGCTCTGCACTTGAATCGATCAGGGCACGCAAGCGGGCAGCGGCTTCATCGGAGGGCTCCGTTGCTTGTTGCACCGGGTCCTCCGCTTGTTCGGTATCAAGCGCCACATCCTCTGCTGTGCTTTCCTCGACCATATTGAGCGGGCGAAGGGGTTCGTCCAACCCATCAAGCGGGTTGAGGTTCTCTGCAATGCGTGCTTCATTGCGTGTGAGCCAGCCGTTCTGAATACCGCTTTGGTAATACGACGCACGGCTTGCAGCATCGCCGCGCATCAGGTTGGCGAAATCAAATTCGACCTCGATGTCGTCACCTTCGAGAAGTAACTCGGACTCGATGCTTGCTTCCCAGCGCTCAGCCCAGGGCGTCATGGTGTGCATGACAAACTCAAGACTTTGTTGCTCAATGTTGGAAAACGTCGCCCGGTCCAAATCGCCAATCATGTGAGGTGGCACTCGAAACAGCCTGGCCACATCAGTGATCTGAAACTTGCGCAGTTCCAGGAACTGGGCGTCTTTGTTGGTGACGCCCACTTCGTGAAACTTCATCCCGTTTTCAAGCACCAGGACCTTGCCCCGGTTGGCCCCGGATTGCGCCTGTTGGTAGGACTCACG
>RFQA01000459.1 GCA_009925925.1 Betaproteobacteria bacterium | reverse complement strand
CTGGAAGTCCGCCACGCCCTTGATCATGTCCAGGTCTTCTGCGCGCGAACGGTCTGCCTCCAGCTGAATGCTCCGGCTTTCCTGGTTGGAGGTAATGCGGTCCGCCCGGTTCAGCAAGTCGCCTGCCTGACCCCGGATGGCTGAGACACGGTTCATGCCGATATCGAGGTTGTAGATGGCCTGCCCCACGGCTTGGCTCGCCGCATTGGCGTTGATCGCGCCACCGATATCCCGGATGGCATCGTCCATCACGCTGAAGATGCTGGGGTTGGGGTCCACGGTAATGACATCGCCCGCTGCGGGGGTGCCCGTAATGGTGAGCGAGAGGCCGGGCATGCCGGTGATGGCGGGTGGGCCGACCTGATCCGCAATCAGTACTGATACGGGCTTGGTGGAGGGGTAGTCCGGGACAGTGAACGGACCGACCTGGTAGGGCGGGCCAGGGAAGGTCCAAGCTGGAGTCCGTCACCGACACGTTGCCGGTGCTGAGGGAGCGCCCGGCAGGGATGGTCGTCATGCTGACGTTGTACACACCGTCGCGGGCAGGCTGGTGCATGAAAGCACTTTCACCATCCAGGCTGCTCGCAATAGCGGTTTCGCTGGTGGCAGTTTGTCCAGGCAGGCCGTTGTAGGTGTAGTCGGGCGCCGTCGCGGTGGGCCCGGTGAACGGTACCGAGGCACTTGCCAGCGCTCCGAAGAGCGGTTGGCCGTTGGTGTCGGTGCGGTTGGCGTAGCCGAGTATCTGCTCACGCAAACCTTGCAACTGGTTCGCAATGGTTTGGCGCTCTGCAGCGGTATGGCTTCCATTGCCCGCACTAACCACCAGTTCGCGGAACTGCTGCAAGGCGTCGACGACGTCGCCCAGAGTGCTTTCTGCATTGGCCATGGTGTTACGTTGCACCTCGAGTGCCCGTTGATCGGTCGCAATGCGAGAAAGCCGCATGAGAGAGCGCTCGGCTTGGGCTGCGGCGGTCGGATCGTCACTGGGGCGGACGACGCGCTTGCCGGAGGTCAGGTTTTCCTGCAGGTTTGACAGTGCAGTTTGCCGCTTCGAC
>RFQA01000458.1 GCA_009925925.1 Betaproteobacteria bacterium | reverse complement strand
CCGGAGTGATCACTCCGGCTTGCATTACCCAAGCGGACCTCTGTGTCCGCTTTTTTGTGCCTTATTGCAGCGGAGCAGGGGCCCGCAGCGACTCCATCACCGCGTCCGGCGTGCCGCCAGCAGCCAAGTGGGTTTTGTACCAGACGCTCAGGATGGTGCTGATCACCGGGCCGGGGTTCTCGCGCACTTTTGCCACATCCCACTGGTTGAGTTGGCAGATGCGCTCGACGAGGTCCATGTCCATGTCGATGGCTTCTGCGTCGCAACGGCGCAGTTTCAGGTCGGTGAATTGGGCGCCTTCCGGGAGGCGGAGTTGAAAGTTCGGATCGGTTTGCATGGGGTTGTGGGTCAAATATGCTGTAGCCGCTTATAGATAGTGCGCGAGCAGCTATGAAGTTTGTAGCAAGCTGGCGAGTTTGGCGTGGATGCCGCCGAAGCCTCCATTGCTCATGCACAGCACGTGGTCGCCCGGCTGCAGGGCGGCGGCCACTTGGGCCAGCACGGCATCAATGGTGTCGCCCACCTGCGCCCGTGTGCCCATGGGGGCCAGCGCCTCGGCTGCGTCCCAGCCCAAACCGCCGCTGTGGCAGAAGGCGAGGTCGGCTTCTTCCAGGCTCCAGGGCAACTGGGCCTTCATTGCGCCTAGCTTCATGGTGTTGGAGCGCGGCTCGAACACGGCCAGAATGCGCCCATTGCCGACTTGCCGGCGCAGGCCGTTGACGGTGGTGCGGATGGCGGTGGGGTGGTGCGCAAAGTCATCGTAAATGGTGACGGGTGCGCTGCCCGGTTGTCCAGCCAATGGAGCGGTGGCACGCATTTCCATGCGGCGCTTGACGTTCACGAACTGGCCCAAGGCTTCTGCGGCGACTGCAGGCGACACGCCCACATGCTCTGCGGCGGCGATGGCGGCCAGCGCGTTGAGTTGGTTGTGCACGCCACCCAAGGCCCACTGCACCCGTGCGACCTCGTGGCCGTGGTGGTGGACGGCAAAGTCATGCGGCTCGCCGACAGCGGAAAAGTCGCTCACAACGGCGCCGAAGCTGCGTTGTTCGCTCCAGCAG
>RFQA01000457.1 GCA_009925925.1 Betaproteobacteria bacterium | reverse complement strand
GATACCAGGCTCTACGCCAATGACGGGTATCTGCAGCTCCGCGCGGATTTGGGCAATCGCTTCTGCAGTTGCGGTGTTGCATGCCACCACAATCGCATCGCAACCATGCTCGACTAGGTAGCGGCACATGTGCAAGCTACGATTAGCAATCCAAGAGGCTGATTTTTCTCCGTAGGGTGCGTTGGCAGAATCGGCTAAATAAATGTAGTGATGCAAAGGCAATTGCTTGAGCGCCTCATCCAAAATGGATAGACCACCAACCCCAGAATCAAATACACCGATCGTTGCCAACGTTGCTTACCAGTTTGATCCGTTAAGCGACGCTCACTGGAATTTTGCCAATCTTCATTTGCCACTCTTTAGGTCCTGTCTCATGCATGGAGATTCCTTGCGAGTCAACAGCTACGGTGACTGGCATGTCGACCACATCAAACTCGTAAATCGCCTCCATGCCTAAGTCCTCAAAAGCCACGACTTTGGCGCTGCGAATCGCTTTAGAAACCAGGTAGGCAGCGCCGCCCACAGCCATCAGGTAGGCAGAGCGATGCTTTCTTATGGCCTCTACCGCAGCGGGTCCTCGCTCAGCCTTTCCCACCATTGCGATCAGGCCGGTCTGGGCGAGCATCATCTCCGTAAATTTGTCCATCCGGGTGGCGGTCGTTGGGCCAGCGGGACCGACGACCTCAGAGCGAACGGGGTCAACGGGCCCAACGTAGTAAATCACTCGGTTGGTGAAGTCCACCGGAAGGGGCTCGCCCTTGGCCAACAGGTCCTGAATTCGCTTGTGCGCGGCGTCCCGTCCTGTCAGGAGGCGACCAGATAGAAGCAGGGTCTGCCCCGGCTTCCACTGGCCAACGGCCTCCGGAGTCAGGGTGTTGAGATCGACTCGAAGGGACGTCTCTTTGTTGGGCGCCCAGGTGACTGCGGGCCATGCGTCGAGGCTTGGAGGGGTGAACTCGGCCGGTCCAGAGCCATCGAGGTGAAAATGAATGTGGCGCGTGGCCGCGCAATTGGGGATGAGGGCCACTGGCAGGTTAGCCGCATGGGTGGGGTAGTCGAGAATTTTCACGTCGACGACCG
>RFQA01000456.1 GCA_009925925.1 Betaproteobacteria bacterium | reverse complement strand
TCTGCCAAACACTCCAAAAGGCCGGAAGGAGCCGCCGCCCCCTCGGGGACAGTCTGGAAGACGCGCAATCCGAGGGACAAGGCTTCGGTTGTATTGTGTGGCTCTGTACTGGCCATGAAATATTTTCCGTATGCTCGCGCACGCGCTGCGGGCATCACTGCCCAATCGTGAAAGTAGCCGGTATGTTTGGAGGCCAGATTCGCGATAGATTTCACCATTTCCAACGGGATCAAACTAGGGTTGCCATACGCTCCAAAGCGCACGGCCTCGCCCCGAAAAAATTGATCCCACTCCGGGGACCCCATAGGGAGTGGCGTGTACGATCCCCACCGCCATGCGTTATAGATCGAAGAAATCGCCATAGGGCTTACATAACAGCCTTTGTTACTAGCCAAGGGGCATCCCTGGCACTGATTGGCTGCGTCGCGACCCGTGCGCCGGGATTCGACGGGGTGCATGGTGGAGTCGAGGACCCATATCTGAATCATCGCCCCCGTTTTTCGGTTTCCACTGTTTTTCGTGGCAATCACCACGGCCTTTTCTGTTTCGTGCAATATGTGCATGCCGCACAATAAACCCGTCTTTCGGGTTTCGCAACAACTCATTAGAAATTTTATAAATTTCTCTCTGTACATATAGGCCGGACGGATTACATTCCCCTCCCCCTCCGGCCCCGCATGGCGGGCGTTCTAACAAAACACCGGCGGTCTCGCAAAGCCACCTCTAACCTTGCGACACTAACACGTGCAAAAGTCGCCAAAACTGTGATGCGCGTGCCTGTGCATTTTTTGCCCTAAGTTAGGCGGCGGCGAAAAAGCTAGACAAAACCCGTCACCTGGATTAATTCGTCCGCATGAAAAAACCAATCTGGGCTATCGAACTCCTTCGCGTGGACGCAACCGGAGATCCGGCAACTGACTTTTTGGGGCTTGGCCTTCCCCCGGAGCCGTTGCTCGACTGGACCATCAATTCCGAAGGGGTGCTTGAGTCAGGGGGGCGGCTCTGGGCGTGCCTTCACCCAAACAAGTTGCGCCGAGGGGAAAACACGGAAGCACGAAGCGCCGCCGCCCGGGAAAACGG
>RFQA01000455.1 GCA_009925925.1 Betaproteobacteria bacterium | reverse complement strand
ACTCAGGATCCACGGGAGACAAGTTGGTATTGGTATCGCAAGCCTCGTCCAGCACAACCGTTGGATTTGGTTTCTCGCTACAGTCGTCCGTATCTGCAACGAACGTCACTGTAAAAGTCATTATCCCAGGGTGGACGGGCGCGTACGGACCAAACAAAACCGTCACCATACCTATCTCGGGAATTGACGCCCAATGGAATCATTTCGCTGCTGAATTTTGTGCTGCCCATCAAAACTTTGGGGCGACTCCATCTGGGTTCACGGTTGGCGGATTGCGTGTGTGGGTCAATGGAAAACTTCAAACATCCGTGTCATCTGGAACCAATACGTCCACTGGCACTGCCGCCATGCTGTATCCGGACATTAAGACGGACATTGAAAGCGTGCGCGTGACGGCAGGAGAGTTGTATAGCTCTCCTGCTGGCACCGAAGCGGCGCTCAGTTTCGCAACAGATATTCCAGTTCCATACGATTTCGCGCCACCGCAAGAGCAATTCTGGCACCCCGCGTAATGTCTATCCTTACCTCTCGCACAACCGGCGGCGTCGTCTCTATCTCGTTGACCACAGGTGGGTCTGGATATACAGCCCCACCAACTGTGGCCATTGTTGGCGCGGGAACTGGTGCAGCGGCGGTGGCGCACATGGCCGGCACCATGGTTGAATCCGTGGTTGTCGCAGTGCAGGGCCAGGGATATACGGGCAATCCGCAAGTGCAGTTTTCCGGCGGAGGCGGCACGGGAGCCGCAGCTACCGCGTACGCATACACGGGCCCATTGCAGCCGATGACGTTCTTCAAAGGACGGTCGCCGGATCTGTATGGAGTTGATGGCATGGGACGCGGGCTGCGATGGGACGGAGCGCTCGGGGTCGCGGAGCCAATCGGCCTGCACAAGCCGTCTGTTGGACCGGCCGTGACCGCGTCCTCTGCATCTGGCGGGCAGTATGTGAAAGCAGTGCAGATCGTTTCTACGGGGACGGGCTACAACAACGTCCCGGCCGTCACGTTTACGGGCGGCACTCCGACAAAATCGGCAGAAGCCAAAGCCATCCTCACCAATGGGCGCGTCACTGGCATTCA
>RFQA01000454.1 GCA_009925925.1 Betaproteobacteria bacterium | reverse complement strand
ATTCCGTGCGCCCGCCACCCCTTGGTTCGGCGTGCTCACAAGCTCAATCTGCAGAGAGCCCAACTTTCGAATGATTGCAGCCGTGTCGTCAATGGAACCATCATCGACCACTATGATGCGACGCACCCAGCCCCCCTGTCCGGTCAACACACTATTGAGTGCTGCGACGATCGTCTCTTGCCCGTTAAAGACAGGAATCACCACATCCACGCATGGCCGTACGCTCACAACACGGTCCAGCGCTCTGGCAACAACCCTGGAAAGCCCCAGGAGGTCACATTCGCATGCGGATCAATGAAGCGCGCCGGCGCGAATACAAGTGCCCCCTCCCGTTCTTGCTCCCCCAGCCAAGCAGCCCACCAGGCGAATGTGCTGTTTCCGATAATGAAGTGTCGGCATTGGCGCATCAGCCAGAAGTCCGCCTCTGCATTTCCGGTCTTAGCGTTATGCTGCACCCAAGTAAAGGGCTGCGCCCCCATCAGTGGGGACAGAAGTTCGGCAGTTTCCTTGGGCCTATCAGAAAACACGAAAAAATGCGCCCCTGGGATTTTTGCAAGCAGATGAGGAATGACCGCTGCGTAATAGGCCCGCGACATGTTTGATGAATTTGCACTATCACCAGTTTCAAACCAGCGCACATGCAGAGCCACAGAGTCGGTCGATGCAATTCGCGCAGCCATCGCGCGACTCTCGGGCTCGCTAGGCTCAGACATCACCAAGTCCTTTTTCAACTCATCGCGAATGTCGGCAAAGTACCCCTCACTTTGCCCGAACGGGTCAAAGTAAGTAGTGCCGTCCATTAAGCGTAGCGTCACGATACCCGGGTCAAACTCCACGCCCACCTGCTGGATGTAGCGGCGCTGTGCGAGCGGCTTGCGCTCGGATAGCTTGCGCACCAAAAAGCGTCGGATACGCCCAAATGGCTCCATCTGCTCGGCCGGCGTCGCCAAGCGCGCGGGAATGTTGAAGCAGCCCAAGGAGTAGGTTCGGCGGTACAGGTGGTCGTACTTGAAGCCGGTGCCTGCATCAAGCACTAACTCTGCATCGTTCGCCCAAGCAAGTCGGCGAGCGGCGGCGTAG
>RFQA01000453.1 GCA_009925925.1 Betaproteobacteria bacterium | reverse complement strand
TCAACTTCCCAAATTTTTGTTCGTGCTGGCCTGCTTTGCAGCGCTTGCGGTGTTCCCGCATGTGGCGGGCAAGTTCGGTATCGATCTGGCTACCAAGATCATGATTTTCGCGGTCCTGGCGCTGAGCCTGGAACTGTTGGTCGGTACCACCGGTTTGGTGTGCTTCGGGCAGGCCGCATTTTTTGGTATCGGCGCGTACGCTACCGTGCTCTTGTCGCCCTCGGACGGACCGGCCTCGTTGGCGACGCTATTGCCCTTGTGCGTGCTGCTGGCCGCAGCCTATGCACTGGTGGTGGGCGCGCTGTCCTTGCGCACCAAAGGGGTGTACTTCATCATGGTGACCTTGGCCTTTGCCCAGATGGCGTACTACGTTGTGCATGACACGCCTTTGGGCGGCGGTACCGATGGCATCTATCTCATGATGAAGCCCGTGTTGGGTGACTGGCTCGATTTGGATAAGCCACTGGCGATGTACCGCTTTACCCTGGCTTGCCTGTTGGGTGCGTTTGTGTTTTTGGCGTTGTTGAGTCGCTCTAAATTTGGCCATGCGCTAGCCGGCATCCGTGTGAACGAGCAACGTATGCGGGCCACCGGTTTTTCTACGTATCCGTACAAATTGGCTGCCTTTGTGGTGTCCGGTGGTATCGCCGGGTTGGCGGGCTTTTTGTTTGCCGTGAAAGATGGGTTTGTGAACCCCGAAATGATGAGCTGGCATATTTCGGGCGAGGTGCTCATCATCATTATTTTGGGCGGTTTGGGCCATTTGCGCGGCGCCTTGATCGGTGCATTTTTGGCGAGTTCGCCAAGCACTGGCATTTGGGTTTAGGGTTGACCATCATCACCAGTGTGGCGGTGTTGCCACGCGGTTTGGTGGGTATCCCAGCGCAATTGCTGGGCCGCAAATCCGGTGCACACGGTGGTGCTTCGACACCGGTAAAGGCAGGTCATGCATAACTCCGACGTGTTACTGCGCGGCACTGGCATCAGCCGTCGCTGGGGTGGCCTGACGGCCTTGGACAATGTGTCCATCGAGGTAGCGCGCGGTAGCGTGCACGCCGTTATTGGCACCAACGGGGCGGGCAAGTCCACGCTGGTCAA
>RFQA01000452.1 GCA_009925925.1 Betaproteobacteria bacterium | reverse complement strand
TGTGCACGGTGGGCTCAGCCCCCTTCATTGAGACCTCCGCCACGACCGCAACATAGGCGTCGTAGCACTCGGTCTGGGCCAGCCCAAGGAAACGGCCATCGGACCGCTTCTTTCCCCAGCCTGCACGTTCTGCGGCCATCGAGAGCACCTTCTGTGCCCGGGGATGCTTTGAGAGCATCTCCATGCGAAACGCCAGCGGATCTTTTCCTGCCGCCTGTGCCAGTTCGTCAACAAAGGACTCCATTGCGAAGGTGTTGAGGTTGTTACTCACAGCGCGCCAATACCCGACACGCACACCCGTGTCGTGAATCACGTTCTCAAAACGCAGGTTCGGTACGGCATAAGTAAGGTTGTTCGCGCCCTCGCTCATAAAGGGGTCATTTCCCTCCACCACGAATCCGGGGAAGGCCCGCGCGGTAACGGAAGGGGAGGTCATCTTTGAGGTGAGCCCGACCAGTCGCCCCGAAGAATCGAGCGCTCCTGAGAGCTGATGAAGACTGATGGGACGATAGAAGTCGTGGGTCATATCGTCCTCTCGGCTCCAGATGAGCCGAACGGGCTGACCCGAGGCCTTGGCAATGGAGACTGCCTGGGCGACAAAATCATTCTCAATCTTGCGGCCATAGCCGCCGCCAATAAAGGTGGTGTGAATGCGCACCTTTGACTCAGGCAGGCCAGACACAGCGGCCGCGGTTGCAGATGCACCCTGCGGGAACTGAATCGGGCCCCAGACGAGGCACTCACCATTCACAATCTGGGCCGAGCAATTCACAGGCTCCAGTGTCGCGTGGGCCAGAAAGGGAAGTTGGTACTGGGCCGAGATCTGCTTTGCGCTGCCGGCCATCGGATTCTCAGCGTTTCCGGCCTTCAGAATGACAGCACCTTTCTTGGAGGAGGCAGCCAAGAGCCCCGCCTCAATGCTGGCCATATCCTTTAACTGTCTCGCAGCAGGGCCCATGTCCCATTCGATCTTCAGCAGATCCCGAGCTTTCTTTGCCGTGAAATAGTCCTTGGCCAACACGGCAACACCGTCGGGCACCTGGACGATCGAGACCACGCCCTTGACAGCCTTCGCAGCGGAGTCGTCTACGCGCATGGCCTTACCGCCA
>RFQA01000451.1 GCA_009925925.1 Betaproteobacteria bacterium | reverse complement strand
TCGGCCGCAAGCCGTGTCTTCATCATGAATTGCACCGGCGCGCCGCCCGCGAGGTTGGTTTGGCTCGAGCTCATTGCAGACTCCCCCAGTTGAGAACGACCTTCAATGCATTTGGATCTTCAAACGCTTTCTCGTAGGCCTGAGTGGCCTGCGCTGGGCTGAACTCATCGGTGATGAGCCCGTCGAGCGAGAGCGATCCATCCCGGACCATGCCCGCGACGGCCTGAAGATCGGAGGGCTGCCACTGCGCTGCGACGCGCAGCCGAGCCTCGCGTAGAAATGCCGGAACAAAATTGAAGGAAAGCGCGCGGGTGTAGAACCCGGCAAGCACGACCTCCCCGCCTGGGCTGAGGTGATCAATCCATTGACCGAGTGAGTCGCCTGCCCCACTCGCGTCCACGATGCATCCGAACTGCTTGCCCCTGCAAGCCTCTGGCGTCATAACCAGATAACCCTGAGCACCGACTTGACGCTCAGCAAGCGGCTCCCACACGATGGGCATGCCGCCGAGGGCGACAACAAGTCGCGCAAGAAGGCGGCCCATAACGCCGTGACCAACAATCAGGTCGGGAATTCGAAGAGACCCATCTTGACGCTGACAACCTGCGAGCGCATGGTGAGCCGTCGCGGCAAGGGCAAATAACACGCCCTCCTGGTGGATACCCGCCGGAACGGAGATCAGGCGATCCGAGGCACTCACAAGGGTGCTGGCTGCGCCACCAAAGAGCCCCCGAACCCCGTCGTAGCAGTTCGCACCGGGAACAAAAACGATTTCGCCGGGACGAAAAAGTGCCTCAGGGCCAGCCTCGATCACCTCACCCACCGTTTCGTAGCCGGGAACCAAGGGATAGCCCATTCCGGGAAAGTGGGGCATTTCACCTGTGTAGAAGAGCCTCTCTGTGCCTGTGCTCACCCCACTAAAACGCGTCTTCACGCGCACATCTCGCTTGCCAAGGGGTTGGAGCTCCACTGTCCTGAGCAGAATTCGCGCGGGCTCCTCGAGAACAACCGCCTGGGCGTGGTGTGATGTCATTTTTATTGGACGATGTTGTCTGTCTAGTTTTGCTTACAAGTCATTGTGAACCTGTGGATGGGTTTGTCAAGTGGCT
>RFQA01000046.1 GCA_009925925.1 Betaproteobacteria bacterium | reverse complement strand
GAGTACCCAGTGGGACAAAAAAGTCGGCATCTCGCGTCAGGAAGGCCCGCATGGCGTTGCCGTTGACGCTGGCCGCGTTGATACGTTCGCGTAGCAGATGCGCCAGTTTGAGCACCACATCTTTTTCCCTCGTGCCGCCCGGGCCGATCGCTCCGGGGTCTTCGCCCCCATGGCCGGGGTCCAGGGCAATGATGATGAGGCGGTCGGTGGTGGTGCCTGATGCAGGTGAATTGGAGTCTTTTTGGTTGCTAGCGCCCGTAGAATCTGCGCGGGTAGCTCCTGTTTTTGTAGCGTCTTGCGCTTTAGTGCTGGTGGTTCCACTCGAGTTAGTGCCTGGCCCATTTGCAGCGGGGCGCTGGCTGTGCTGCGCAATCAGCAGCTCCAGCGGGTCCTGGGCCGCCGCTTTGGCCGCTTGCGCCGCTTTACTCTCCATGGCCCGGTCAGCGATCAAGGCATCCAGCGGGTCGACCTCCGCCACCGGGTACAGGTCCAGCACCAGCCGGTGCTGGTAAGCCGCCACCGGCGCGAGGCTGAACACCTGTGGGCGGATAGGGTGTTTGAGGTCAACCACCAGGCGCACGATGTCGGGGGTGAACTGACCTACCCGGATGCCGGCGATATTGGGGTCATCCGGCTTCACCTTGGCCACCAGCTCTTTGAGCGCCGGGTTCAGGGTGATGCCTTGAATGTCCACAGCCAGCCGGGGCGGGCTGGGCACAAACAACTGCTTGGCGCTCAGCGCCGCATCCGACTCGATAGTGACCCGCGAATACTCGGGCGCCGGCCAGACGCGCACCGTCATGATGGCCGCACCCTTGGCAATCTCGGCCGCGCCCAGTGTGAGCACCAGGCCACCGGCTTGCAGCAGGGTGCGGCGCTTCACGCGCGGGCCTCCAGCGCACTGCGCACCAGCGTTTGCCCGCGGACGGTGCCGGGTGTGAGAGTGACTTCGCGGCGGTTGTCGTCCAGCGTGCGCAGATGCAGTGCTACGTCGGCCAAGGGCAGCACGCTGGCTGCCTTGTCCGGCCACT
Organism: Betaproteobacteria bacterium; assembly: GCA_009925925.1. Classification (GTDB taxonomy): domain Bacteria; phylum Pseudomonadota; class Gammaproteobacteria; order Burkholderiales; family Burkholderiaceae_C; genus Allorhodoferax. The sequence goes on along the minus strand of RFQA01000046.1, from coordinate 20,209 downwards.
CGGCCAGCTTGAGGCCGGGGCTTGCGAATATGTCGCGAAAGCCCGCTTCTTCCCATTCGCGCGGGTCGTTGAATCGGTAAAAGTCGAAGTGCCAGATATTCAGGGCGGGCAGCTCGTACGGTTCGACTACCGCATAGGTAGGGCTCTTGATGCGGCCTGTCACGCCGAGTGCCTGCAAGAGGTGGCGCACTAGCGTCGTTTTGCCGGCCCCCAGATCGCCATGCAGCGCGATGAAGGCATGGGCCAGTTCGGGCTGTGTCGCCCAGTGCCCAGCAAAGGCGGCGGTGGCGGCTTCATCTGCCCACACCAGCACAGGGGCGGAGGCAGCACTTTCTACAATGGGGTGGTGACGATCAACAGCACTCAAATCAAGGCTCAATTCGATGGCGACCAAGTGGTCGCCTTGATGCAGGGCTGGGCCCGGGAACTTGGATTCTCCCAAATTGGCGTGGCCGGTGTGGATTTGTCCTCTGCGGAGGCCGGTTTATTGGCGTGGTTGTCGCACGGTTTCCACGGTGAGATGGGCTACATGGCCCACCACGGCCTCAAACGCGCTCGCCCTGCCGAACTGGTGCCGGGGACGGTGAGCGTGATCACCACCCGCATGGACTACCTGCCCATGGGCACGACCGACGGATGGGCGGATGTGGAGTTGGCCCGCCTGCAGCGTCCGCAAGAGGGCATTGTGTCGCTCTATGCCCGCGGGCGGGACTACCACAAGGTGCTGCGTAATCGACTGCAAAAGCTGGCCGACCGGCTGGCTGCACACATGGGCCCGCTCGGCTACCGCGTGTTCACGGATAGCGCCCCGGTGCTGGAGGCTGAGCTGGCCGCGCGTAGCGGCCAAGGCTGGCGCGGCAAGCACACCTTGCTGCTCAACCGCGAGGCCGGGTCCATGTTCTTTCTGGGTGAAATTTATGTGGACGTAGCCCTGCCCGCCACGGCGCCCACCGAGGCCCACTGTGGCAGCTGCAATGCCTGCATCACAGCCTGCCCCACCCAGGCCATCATCGCGCCGCACCGCTTGGATGCCCGGCGTTGCATCTCTTACCTCACCATCGAGCACGACGGGGCTATTCCGCTGGAGCTGCGCCCGCTGATCGGCAACCGCATTTACGGTTGCGACGATTGCCAGCTGGTCTGCCCCTGGAACAAGTTTGCGCGACGCAGTAGCCTGCCGGATTTTGATGCCCGTGAGGGGCTGGCTGGCGAAGCGCTTGCAACTCTGCTCGACTGGACAGCAGACACGTTTTTGAAGCGCACGGAAGGCAGCCCCATACGCCGTATCGGCCATGTGCGCTGGTTGCGCAATGTGGCTGTTGCCATGGGCAACGCCTTGCGTTCAGAGCGCTTGGGGGACATTGAGCGCGATACGCTGGTCCGGTCCTTGCAACGCCGTACTCATCATCCCGACCCGCTGGTGCAAGAGCATGTGCAGTGGGCCCTGCAAGCCTTTCAACCTGATTCACCTGATTGAGATCCGCCATGTCTGCCTACGATTTATTGATCATTGACCCCCAGAACGACTTTTTAGACATTGAAGGTGCGGCTTTGCCGGTGCCCGGTGCAAATGCAGACATGCACCGGCTCGCAGACTGGCTCACCCAGCACGCAGAGCGAGTTCGCCACATCACCGTAACCCTCGATTCGCACGCCAGTGTGGGCGTGGAGCGAACCACCTTCTGGCAGAAGGCCGATGGCAGTGAGGTGACTCCGTTCACGCTCATCACTGCGGCCCAGGTGCAACAAGGCGCTTACCGTCCGAGGCACGCGCCATGGGCGGGCGAGGTGCTCAACTATCTGCAGGCCCTGGAGGCGACAGGCCAAAGCCAGCTCATCGTCTGGCCGGTGCATTGCGTGACGGGCACCTGGGGGCACAACATCCACAGTGGCCTGAGCGAGGCGATTGCTGCCTGGGAGCTGACAACCGGCCGCGTGTGCCACAAGGTGCTCAAAGGCCAGAACCCGCTGACCGAGCAGTACAGTGCCTTCAAAGCTGAGGTGCCGCGTGCTGATGACGAACGTACCTTGCTCAATCGGCCGCTGATGCAGACTCTATCTGCGCTAGGCGCTACGCTTTTGGTAGCGGGGGAGGCGCTAAGTCACTGCGTAGCGGCTTCGGTGACAGACCTGATGCAAGAGTTGCCGGTGGAGCGCCTGCGCCAGACGGTGCTGCTCACCGATTGCATGAGTCCGGTCAGCGGCTTTGAGGCGGCAGGCACTGCTTTTCTCGAGGGGGCCCGGGCTGCGGGCTTGCAAACACGGACCTTGGTCGAATTGGCCTGAAAGAACCCGTCGCGTTACCGTTTCAAATCTTCCCAGACGTCCATCGGCGTCCAAGCCGCGGGCATGCGGATGTCGATCCCTTGCGTTGCGCCTTGGTTTTGCAGGAAGGCCATGGATGCATCAAAGTCATCCAGTGGTTTGGGCATAGGCTGCATGGGCAAGGTGGAGGGAATCCAGAAATCATCCCAATGGATGGGAATCACGCGCTTGGCCCCGACCGCCACTGCGGTTTCGTTCCAGTAGGCGAGTTTGTGCTCCGCGCTGCGCGGCCCCATGGCACCAATTCCGAGCAGCACCACATCAGCCTTTACGCCTTGCAATGCGCCCGGCACAAAGCCGGCGGTGCCGGTGATCAGCAGCGTGTGTCCATCGTGCTCTACCACCATCGCGTAGCTTTGTCCTTCTTTGTAGTCTGTGGCGCGCACCGGCGGGACCAGGGGGCTCTCGATGACGCCACCTGTGAAGCCGGTGGGCGTGTGCAGGGCAGGGTAGAGCGTCACGGTGAAGCGGCCGAAGCGGTAGGGCTTACGCAGTTCAGCCAGTTGCATCTGTTTGTCGTCGAGGCCCCAGCCTTTCCCCACCATGAGGGTGGAACTGGAGCCCAGCAAAAGGGCTCCAGTGCGCTTGGCGACTTCGGGCGCATCCATGGCGTGGTCGTAGTGCGAGTGCAGGGGGATCACGGCTGCCAGCTTACTGCCTGTGGCTCCAGCCAGGGAGATGTGTGCGCGTTGCAAACCGTCTGCAATCGCCTGCGTATCAGGTGACACTTTGCGCAGGAAGACGGTCATTTTGTCGGGGCGGGAGAAGAAACCGTCGGTCAACAGGGCCGTCTCACCATCGTCTAGCAAGACGGTTGCGACGCCCAGAAAACTGACTTTGAGAGGAGCACTGGCCGGAGCGGCCTTCTGCCAAACAAGGCTTTGAACTGCAGAGAGTCCGGGGGGATGGCTCAGTTGCCACGCCAAGGTAGCTGATGTCGCTATCAGGGTAGCGGGAATCAGCCAAAGAAGTTGTCGTTTGCGCATGCGTTCAGTCTATGCGCGCTGCGCCCGGCGGTTAATGGTGCTTACGCCGAAGTGCCAGGAACTCGGATGCGCCCTGCAGCATGGCGAGTGTCAAGGCCAGCCATGTTCTGGCGCTGCGGCGCGTGGCCGAATGGCGCGTTTTCATACTTCGATCAACGCAATGGGGTCCAGCCATTCGTCGTCAAAGAGTTCATCCAACAGTCGTTGCAAGCCCAGCAGTTTGAGGATCATGACAGCTCCCGGTTACGTTTTGCTGAAACGAATTTATGCCCTTTGTGTGACTGTTTGATGGCACTGTGGTGTAAACGTTGCTGGCCTTGGAAATGGCTATTCCGCTGTGTAAGCTCGAGGCCTTCAGGAGACACTTTTGCTGCATTCCCCCTTGCCGGCTCTGGCAGAACTTGAACGCATTCTTCAGCTCGCGGGTGACCGGGTAGATGTGCGGGTGGTCCACGAAGTCGCGCTCGATGGAAGCAACTTGCCGGTGTATGTGATCTCCATGGGTAACCCCGCTCCGGAGGTGCCCGCCATCGGTTTTTTCGGTGGCGTGCATGGCCTGGAGCGCATCGGCACCGAAGTTGTGTTGGAGTTTCTCAACAGCCTGGTCATGCGCATGGCGTGGGATCACACTCTTCACCAGCAGTTGGAAACCATGCGCATCGTCTTCATGCCCCTGGTCAATCCGGGAGGCATGCAGCGGGGTACCCGCGCTAACCCTGCGGGTGTGGACCTGATGCGAAATGCTCCGCTGGATGCGGTGGAGCCGGTGCCCGCTTGGGTAGGTGGTCAGCGTGTCAGCGCGCGGCTGCCATGGTACCGGGGAGCCGAAGGCCAAGCTATGCAACCTGAGGCAGCCGCCCTGTGTGCAGTCGTGGAGCGGGAGCTCAGCCACCGGGCGTTCAGCATGTCGGTGGACTGCCATTCAGGTTTCGGGGTGAGGGACCGTTTGTGGTTTCCGTATGCCCACACGCGACAGCCCATGTCGCACTTGGCAGAGATGTATGTGCTGCAACGCATGTACCGCCAGAGCTACACCCATCATCCCTATGTGTTCGAGCCCCAAAGCCTGCAGTACCTCACCCATGGAGACCTTTGGGACCATTTGCACACGCGACTTGCAGACCCAGTGCAACAGGTGTTTTTGCCACTGACGTTGGAGATGGGCTCCTGGCTATGGATCAAGAAGAACCCGCGCCAGATCTTCAGCCGATACGGCATCTTCAATCCACTGATAGGGCATCGCCAGCAGCGGGTGCTGCGCCGGCATGTGACCCTGCTGGACTTTCTGGCTCGTGCTGCTTGCAGTGCCTCTAGCTGGTTGCCTCAGGGGAGCTATCGCCATGCCATGCATGCCGAAGCCTTACAACTCTGGTACGCGTAAATCCAGTCTAAAGGGCTCGCAACACGCCCAGGGCAAAGGGAAGGCTTATCACCCCGAGCAGGGTTGACAGGGTGACCAACCCGGCGACATAAGCTCCGTCGTAACCCATGCGTGCGGCGAGCACATAGCAGCTGGATGCTGTGGGTAGCGCGGAGAAAGCTAGGAGCATGGTGGTTTGTGTGGTGTCCAGTGCAAACAAACGGGACACCAACAGTGCGATCACCGGAGTAATCAGGTGGCGGATCGTCAACACGGATACAGCGAGGGTCTTGGCCCGCGCCAAAGCGCCGAATTGCATGCCAGCACCTGCGGCCATCAATCCCATGGCCAAAGATGCTGCACCCAGACGGGTGACGGTAGGTTCCAACCACACTGGCATGCGAAAGCCGGCGAGGTTGCTGATCAGTCCGGCGACCGTAGCAACTATGAGAGGGTTGCGCACCAGTTCACCCAAAAAACCACGCTGAGCGTGACGGGTCATGGGCCAGACGGCGGCGACGTTAAACAGCGGGACGCAGACACCGATCAGTACCGCGATCAGTTGCAATCCTTGGGGGCCTGCGAGACGTTCTGCAATGGCGAGTCCGATGAAAGAATTGAATCGGAATGCAATTTGGGCACTGGCCGCATGGTCGGGACCGGGGATGTAGTGCTTCAAGAAGGGGGTGTAGGGCAACAAGTAAGCCAGTGCAATACCGGCAAAGCCCAAGGTCCAGCCCGCGGCCATCAGTTTGGAGGCCAGTTGCAGATCCAGCGGGCTTTTCACAATGGAGTGAAATAGCAGCACCGGAAACAACAGGTAGTACACCAGAGCTTCCACCTTTTCCCAAAGCGGGCGGTTGAGCTGGGTAAACCGGCACACCAGATATCCGAGAAGAATGAGCGAAAAATCGGGGAAAAGGAGCTGGACGTAGTTCACACCAAGAGGATACCAGCCGCCTAATGGTTCTACCGCATAGACCGGTTGAGTGGCCCCGCATTACCATTACTCCATGGCGTGCCGGGTAGGCATGCTTCCACCCTGACTGAGGAGTATCAAAAGATGTACCGTAGAGTGTTGCTGGCGTGTGGTCTTGTGGCTGTTTCTGGAGCAGTCATGGCGCAGGGTTATCCCAACAAGGTGATCAAACTCCAGGTGCCTTTTGCGCCGGGCGGGACGACGGACATTGTGGCGCGCATCATTGCGGACCCTTTGGGCAAAGTGCTCGGGCAAAGTGTGATCGTGGAAAACAAGGCAGGCGGAGGTGGCGTCGTCGGTGCTAACGAAACCGCAAAGTCAGCCCCGGATGGCTATTCGCTGGGGGTGGCAACGGTATCTACGGTGGCGGCCAATCCCGCCATCAATCCTAAAAATCCGTACAACCCATTGACGGATTTCACCCCCATCATCAATGTGGCAGCAACACCTAATGTGATTGCGGTGCACCCCAGTTTCCCTGCCAAGGACTACAAGTCCTTTTTGGAAGAAATCAAGAAGAACCCGGGCAAGTACTCTTATTCCTCGTCAGGCACGGGCGGTATAGGCCACATGCAGACGGAGTTGTTCAAGAATCTGACCGGTTCATTTATTACCCATATTCCTTACCGGGGCGCCGGCCCGGCACTCAATGACACCGTGGGTGGACAGGTCCCGATGATTTTCGATAACCTGCCCTCCGCGCTCCCATTCATCACCTCAAACCGCTTGATTCCCATTGTGGTCGCAGCTCCGCAGCGCCTGAGCCAAATGCCCAATGTGCCCACTTTCAAGGAAGTCGGGCTGGAGCCGGTAAATCGTATGGCCTTCTACGGTATCTATGGCCCTAAGGGGTTACCCAAAGAAGTAGTGGACAAGGTGAATGCTGGTGTGCGCAAAGTGTTGGAAGACCCCGCTGTGCGCAAGCGCATCGAGGACACCGGCTCGTTGGTCGTCGGCAATACGCCTGAGCAATTCACCGCGCAGATCAAGGCGGAGTACGAGGTCTACAAAAAAGTGGTGGATTCCGCCAAGTTGCGTTTGGACTGATGGAGCTGTTCGGTGAATGACACGGCATCAGTGGATGCGTTCATTGATGCCCTGTGGCTGGAGGAAGGTCTTTCCAAAAATACCTTGCAGGCCTACCGACGTGACCTGACCCTTTTTGCGGGGCATTTGGCAACAAAGCCCTTGTATGGCGCTCAGGAGCATGACCTGCAAGGTTATTTCGCGGCACGGCATGCAGAGACCAAAGCCACGACCGCAAATCGCCGCCTGACAGTGTTAAAGCGCTTCTATCGTTGGGCCCTGAGGGAAGGTCACATCAACCAGGACCCGACACTGAAGTTGCAGGCTGCCAAACAAGCGTTGCGCGTGCCCAAGACCTTGACCGAGGTACAGGTTGAGGCGCTGCTGAATGCGCCAGACACCAACGAGGCCTTGGGTATTCGGGATAAAGCCATGTTGGAACTCCTCTACGCCAGTGGCTTGCGCGTGAGTGAATTGGTAACTCTAAGGATGGTACAACTGGGCTTGAACGAAGGCGTGTTGCGGGTGACCGGCAAAGGTTCCAAAGAGCGCTTGGTGCCCTTTGGCGAGGTCGCCGGCCTTTGGCTGAGTCGCTATCTGGCCGGTCCCAGGGCGGAGCTGCTTGCAGGCAAGCAAAGCGCAGATGTCTTTGTGACAGTGCGGGGCTCCAAATCCGGTACAGCTATGTCTCGCATCATGTTCTGGGGGCTGGTCAAGCGCTACGCTTTGCAGGCCGCTATAAGGGTACCGCTGTCACCGCACACCCTGCGCCACGCTTTCGCGACACACCTTTTGAACCATGGAGCAGACTTGCGTTCAGTGCAGATGCTTCTGGGTCATGCTGATATCTCTACGACCACCATTTACACACACATTGCCCGGGACCGTTTGGCCTCGCTGCACGCGCAGCACCATCCCAGGGGCTAACTCCGTCGCTTATTCTTGCCCCAGCGTTTCCGCCCAAGCCAAAGCTTGGAGATGAGCCCAATTAATTTGCTTTTCGGTCAATTGCAATGCCTGGGCCGCTTTGGCGAAAGCTTCATCGTCACCGTTTTCGCAGGCCAGTGTGAGCTTCAAGTAGTCGGCTAACGGACCTGTTTGGTAAAGCAAGGCATGGGTTACGGAGTTGGGCAAGGAGAGGTTTGCCAGAGCTGCCGGCATCGGCATGCCCAGCAGGCTGTCCAGCAAGGAGAAGACACCGATGACAAATGCATGGTCGCATTCCTCGGGTGGCAGGGCTTCCGCCGCTAGCAACTCCATCAGTCGGCCACGGACCACAGCGGTAGTGCCCACCGCCGGGGCCACGCCGCCACCCGTCGAGGTCGTCATCAACAAAGCCGCCCATTTGAAGAGCTTTTTGAGCCCCAGTAACATCACTGCGTGCTTGAAGGACGTGACCTCGGTCCGCAATCCGAACCCCGCTGAATTGATGAATCGCAACAAGTTGAAGGAGAGGGTCGGGTCGCGCTTCAGGACTTCTTCAATCTCTGTCGTGCTCGCTTGTTTGCGAACGAGATTGATGAGCTGGAGGATGGCAGCCTGGCTAGGGCGCAGTGTCTGGCCTTCGATGATGGTTGGTTGCGCGAACCAGTAACCTTGAAATAGGCCGACGCCCAAGTCCTTGAGTTGTTTGTATTGGATCTCCGTTTCGACTTTTTCGGCGATCAGCCGGGCTTGGCTTTTCACTTGTGCAAGTTGAACAAAAGATGCCAGTGACGAAGGTTTGAGAATGCTCAGGTCGAACTTGATATAGGCCGCTAAAGGAAGCCAATCCTCATACGGCCGGGTTAGCACCGAGTAGTCGAAGGCCAACTTGAAGCCCCGTGCATGGATGGCTTGCAGTGTAGGAAGCCGCAACGCAATCTGCTCGACTTGAGATGCAGGCAGGGCTGGAATCTCCAAGACTACATGTTCCGGTGCCACCAGATCTAAATGGCCGCCGGCAAGGCTGTCGTGGGTACAGTTGACGAATAGCAGCGTTTTGCCAATCAGCGTTTCCCCTTCGGCCAACGACAGCAAATTGAAGAGCATCTGCGCATCGGAGGAGGCGGTGTGTGCGTCAGCTTTGACACTGCGGTCAAACAGCTCATACCCCATGATGGAGCCCGAGTCATTGACGATGGCTTGCCTGGCCATCGAGATAGCAGACGAGGTGGGTCCCTGAGTTTGTGGGTGATCGGTGGACATCAGTGAATCGCTAATCCGGTGGATGAGGTTGCCTCGGGTCATTCTAGGTTGAATGGGCGGCAAACTGCCGTGAGACCAGCGTCTGAATCCAGCTTCTCCAACTCTTGGGGGCTGAAGCCGGCAGCCAGCCTTGCGGCGTAGTTAAAGGGGGGCTTGGGCCGGGGAGCTGCGTATTGAATTGCTACCAAGGCATAAAACGCAGCAGGGTCTAATTCACGCCGGGCACACAGCCAGTGATACCAGCGATTCCCTGCGGCGACATGTCCCACTTCCTCGGTGAGGATGACTTGCAGGATCGCCTGTGCCTCCAATGCCGCTGGACTGCCAACTTTGGCGAGCTTGGCTTGAATCAGGGGTGTTGCATCCAGCCCGCGTGCTTCCATGGTTCGAGGCACTAAGGCCATGCGGGCAACGATATTGTCAGCTGTGTTGGCGCACATCGTCCACAGGCCTGTGTGGGCAGGAAAGTCGCCGTAGCGATAGCCTTGTGCACTCAGATGTTCCTCCAGCAGCATGAAGTGCTTGGCTTCTTCCGTGGCAACCAAGAGCCAGTCCCTGTAGAAAGCTTCAGGCATTCCGGCGTAGCGCCACACGCAATCCAGGGCCAGATCAATGGCGTTGAACTCAATATGGGCGATGGAGTGCATCAAGGCAGCGTGACCCGCTGCAGTGAACGGGGAGCGCCGGAGTACCTCTTTGGGCTCGACCAAGAGTGGCAGGTCAGGCCGGCCGGGGCCGGTGTCATGAAAAAGAATCCGTTCGCAGTCGAGCTCGCCCTCTTTCAAGAAGGGTGCGATCGCCAACGTTGCCTCCACTTTGCTGCGGGGTGAGGGGGTCTTAAAGGCTGTCAAAGCCCGTTCTCGGAGTTCCATCCTTACAATTCTAGTTTTGACGGCCTGAGGAGCAGCGATGGCAGTGTACGAATTGGATAGTGTGGCTCCTAAATTGAATGTGGGGGCTTGGGTAGCTGACAGCGCTGAAGTGATGGGCGCTGTTGAAATCGGCACAGATGCCAGCATATGGTTCGGAGCGGTCGTTCGTGGCGATACCGAGACCATCCGGATCGGAGCCGGCACCAATATCCAAGACGCGAGCGTGTTGCATGCGGATATCGGCCAGCCGTTGACGATTGGCGAGAACGTGACGGTGGGGCACCAGGTCATGCTCCATGGCTGCACCATTGGTGATGGTTCCTTGATTGGAATCGGCGCCATCGTCCTGAATGGCGCACGTATTGGCAAGGGGTGCCTGGTCGGTGCCGGCGCGCTGGTGACCGAGGGCAAGGAGTTTCCGGATGGCAGCATGATCATCGGCAGCCCGGCCAAAGCGGTGCGGGAGCTGACCGAGGAACAGAAGCAAGGCTTGCTTGCCAGTGCGCGTCACTATGTAGCCAACGCTCATCGATTCAAGTCAGGCCTCAAGAAGATCGCCTAATTTTCGCCCCGAAAGGGGCCTATTTTTTTGGAGAGTGTGCATGTCAGAGTTGCACAAGTTTTTGTTCGATGGGTTGCCGGTGCGTGGTGCGATTGTCCGGTTGACGGATTCCTGGCAGGAAATTTTGCGCCGACGTGCGTCCAATACCGAGCATGGTCCCTACCCGGCAGAGGTTCAGTCTCTCCTCGGTGAAATTACAGCCGCAGCAGCTTTGATGCAATCGAATATCAAGTTCGATGGTGCATTGGTGTTACAGATTTTTGGTGATGGACCGGTCAAGTTGGCGGTCACCGAAGTGCAGCCTGATTTCAGTCTCCGGTCTACTGCCACGGTGGTGGGAAAAGTGCCGGATGGCACCCCCTTGAGCCAGATGGTAAACGCCACCAACAAAGGCCGATGTGCGATTACGCTGGACCCCAAGACGAAGTTCCCGGGGCAACAACCCTATCAAGGAGTTGTCCCCTTGTTTGACGACACTGGTGCTCCCTTGGAGTGTATCAGTGAGGTTCTGGAGCATTACATGCTTCAGAGTGAGCAGTTGGACACTACATTGGTGCTGGCGGCTGACGACAAAGTGGCTGCCGGGTTGCTGATCCAGCGCTTGCCCTTGGAGGGGGCAGGTAATCTGGCGGGTAGCATGGTGTCGCGCGAAAACGAAGACCAAATTGGTCTGAATGAGCACTACAACCGCATCGCCATTCTGGCCAAGAGTCTAAAAGCCCAAGAGCTATTGCAGCTGGACGTGGATACCGTGCTGCGCCGCTTGTACTGGGAAGAGTCGTTAACCCGATTCGAACCACTTATCGGCGAGACAGGGCCGAAATTTCAATGCAACTGCAGCCGCGAGCGCGTTGGCAAAATGATCGTCAGTCTAGGTCGAGAAGAGGCCGAGAGCATTCTGACGGAACGCAGCGACATTGAAGTGGGATGCGAGTTTTGTGGCGTGCAATACCGGTTCGATCCTGTAGATGCGGCCCAGTTGTTTACCGACGCGGTCTTGTTGCAACAGGGCAATGCAGGGACGCATTAACCGCCGGTGAGTCGACGGAACACGCGGTGTTCGCACTTGGCGTCGGAGCATTTTTCACATTGGGCCATCCAGCGGTTGTAGGTCTCAGACTCAGCATTGGAGTTGGCCTGCAATGGCATGACCATGGCAAGGGCCGCTAGGGTGCGCTGTTCGCCGCTTCCGTAGACCATGGAATAGGCGACACCATGCTCTCTGAGCACTTCTTGTAGTCGCAAGTGGATCGCTTGTTGCCCTTCGGGACTGTCACGGAAATGCCTGTCTGCTTCCCAGGGGAGATCAGTGGCGGTGACCAAAACGTGATGGAAACGCCGGATGTCTTCCAGCCCTTGCGCATAGTGGCTGGGGTCTTGAAAAAGCACGTCGCTGTAGATGGCCGTCATGAGTGCCGTCGTGTCGGCAATAACGGTGACGCTTTCCGTTGCTTGGATTCGACGGGTTTGCTCGTGCGCGATGGCAGCTTGCTCGTGCGCTTGGGGGGTGCGCATGCGAGTGGCACACCACTCGCGCAAATATTCATCTACTACGACAACATCGGCGCCCGCCTCACGCATGCTTGCCGCCAAGGCGTTGCACAGTGTGCTTTTGCCGGTTGATTCCGCACCCAGAATCGCGATTTTCATTAGAGAGTTTTGGGCGTCAGCGGGCAATCTGAACGTAGATTTCGTTCGCCTTGACCATTCCCAGCTCGGAGCGCGCTTTTTCTTCCACGATTTCCAAACCCTCTTTCAAGTCGTGAATTTCAGCTTCCAGGCGTTCGTTGGCGAGCTGCGCTTGAGCATTGCGTTGTTTTTGCTCTTCCAGTTGACGGGAGAGCTTGGAAACATTGGGAATGCTTCCACGACCGAACCACAGCTGTCCGTGCAGGATCAGCAATAGTGCGATGAGCACGGCGGGGACCCAGCGGTTACCCATGGCAGTGGTTCAGTCGTTGGTGGTGATTAACGCAGGTTGTAGAACGCAGCGCGGCCGGGGTACACGGCCACATCACCCAAGTCTTCTTCGATGCGGAGCAACTGGTTGTATTTGGCCATGCGGTCAGAGCGGCTCAGGGAACCGGTCTTGATCTGGCCGGCGTTGGTGCCCACAGCGATATCAGAGATGGTGGAGTCTTCGGTTTCGCCCGAGCGGTGGCTGATGACGGCGGTGTAGCCGGCGCGCTTGGCCATTTCGATCGCAGCAAATGTCTCGGACAAAGTGCCGATCTGGTTGATCTTGATCAGGATGGAGTTGGCAATACCCTTGTCGATGCCTTCTTTCAGGATCTTGGTATTGGTGACAAACAAGTCGTCACCCACGATCTGAACCTTCTTGCCCAAACGGTCGGTCAGTAGTTTCCAGCCGTCCCAGTCACCTTCAGCCATGCCGTCTTCAATGCTGATGATGGGGTATTTGTCGACCCAGGTGGCGAGCATGTCTGTCCACTCCTGGGCGTTCAGGCTAAGGCCTTCACCTTCGAGTTCATACTTGCCTCCTTTGTAGAACTCAGAGGCTGCGCAATCCAGGCCGAGCGCGATTTGCTCGCCAGCCACATAGCCTGCTTTGTCGATCGCTTGCAGGATCATCTGTATCGCGGCTTCATGGTTTGCAACGTTGGGGGCAAAACCGCCTTCGTCGCCCACTGCCGTGCTGATGCCCTGGTCGTGCAAGATCTTTTTCAGGGCGTGGAAAACTTCTGCACCCCAGCGCAGGGCTTCGCGGAAGCTGGGTGCGCCCACGGGGATAATCATCAACTCTTGCAGGTCGAGGTTGTTGTTGGCGTGCTCGCCGCCGTTCATGACGTTCATCATGGGGACGGGCATCTGCACGCTGCCCATGCCACCAAAGTAACGGTACAAAGGCAAGCCGGCCTCTTCAGCCGCTGCACGGGCTACGGCCATGGACACTGCCAACATGGCATTGGCGCCTAGGCGAGATTTGTTTTCGGTGCCGTCCAGGTCGATCAAAGTCTTGTCAAGGAAAGCCTGCTCGGACGCGTCCAAGCCCAACACAGCTTCTGAAATTTCGGTGTTGATGTGCTCGACGGCCTTGAGCACGCCCTTACCCAGGTAGCGCTTCTTGTCGCCATCACGCAATTCAATGGCTTCACGGGAACCGGTGGATGCACCCGATGGCACGGCTGCACGGCCCATGGTGCCGGATTCCAGCAACACGTCGCATTCAACAGTAGGGTTGCCACGGGAGTCCAGAATTTCGCGGCCGACGATGTCAACAATAGCGCTCATTAGTTTCTTTCCAGTTCAAAAACACACATATAAAAAACGTTAGATTCCATCATGCTGCCGTTCACTGGAAGTCATCTTCCAGGAACGGGTTTTTTTTGGTTACGGAATCCAGCGCCACCAAAGTTTCCAACAATGCTTTCATGTGACGCAGCGGGACGGCATTCGGACCATCGGACCACGCTTCCGCAGGCCGGGGATGCGTCTCCATAAAAAGTCCGGCCACACCGGCTGCCACGCCGGCACGGGCCAGCACGGGCACCATTTCGCGCGCACCGCCACTGCTGCCACCCAAGCCGCCCGGCTTTTGTACCGAATGCGTTACATCGAACACAACGGGTGCGCCCGACTTCCGCATCTCGGCCAAGCTGGTCATGTCTGCCACCAGGTTGTTGTAGCCAAAGCTCACACCGCGCTCGCAAGCCAGAAAGCGGTCAGGAGAGAGCCCGACTTCTTCTGCCGCAGCACGCGCTTTGTCGATCACATTCTTCATGTCCCAGGGCGCGAGGAACTGCCCTTTCTTGATGTTCACCGGCTTGCCGCTTTGCGCGACTGCACGGATGAAGTCCGTCTGGCGGCAGAGGAAGGCGGGGGTTTGCAACACGTCCACCACGCTTGCGACCTCGGCCACATGGGACGCGTCATGCACATCGGTCAGGATGGGCAATTGGAGTTGACGACGCACTTCATCCAGAATCTTCAGACCGGCATCCAGACCGACGCCGCGCTTGCTGGTGCCAGAGGAGCGGTTGGCTTTGTCGAAGGAACCTTTGTAGATCAAGGGAATGCCCAACGCCGTGCAAGCTTCTTTCAACTGGCCGGCCACATCAATGGACATTTCCAACCCCTCAATGGAGCAGGTGCCGGCGATCAGGAAGAAGCGTTGATCCAAGCCAACGTCAAAGCCACATAGTTTCATCAGGCGACTGCTTTCAGGTTCTTGCCACCGTTCTGGTGCTCAACGGCTGCCTTGATAAAGGCATTGAACAGCGGATGCCCATCCCAGGGGGTGGACTTGAACTCGGGATGAAATTGCACGCCCACAAACCAAGGATGAACGCTTTCCGGCAACTCCACGATTTCAGTCAGCTGTTCGCGTTGGGTCAGCGCGGAGATGACCAATCCTGATGCCCGCAGAGCATCCAGGTAGTTGACGTTGGCCTCATAGCGATGGCGGTGACGCTCTGTCACCACATCGCCGTAAATGCGGTGTGCCAGCGTATCTTTGGCCACATCCGAGCTTTGGGCGCCCAAGCGCATGGTACCGCCGAGGTCGGAGTTGGCATCGCGTGTCTTGATGGTGCCGTCCGCGTCTTTCCACTCGGTGATAAGCGCGATCACGGGATTTGGGCTCTCAGGCTCAAATTCGGTGCTGTTGGCATCCTTCAAACCGGCCACGTGGCGTGCGAATTCGATGGTGGCCACTTGCATGCCCAGGCAAATGCCAAGATAGGGCACTTTGCTTTCACGGGCAAAGCGTGCGGTGCTGATCTTGCCTTCAATCCCGCGCTTGCCGAAGCCACCGGGCACCAGAATCGCATCGTATTTGGCCAACTGATTCACGCTGGCGCTGTCGATGGTTTCAGAGTCCACGTGCTCGATCCTGACGCGCACATGGTTCTTCATGCCGGCGTGGCGCAGGGCTTCGTTGACCGATTTGTAGCTGTCGGTCAAGTCCACATACTTGCCCACCATGGCGATGGTGACTTCGCCCTGAGGGTGCTCTGTCTCGTAGACCAGATCATCCCAACGCTTGAGGTTGGCAGGCGGCGTGTTCAGGCGCAGCTTGTCGCAGATCAGGCCGTCCAGGCCTTGCTCGTGCAACATGCGGGGCACCTTGTAGATGGTGTCCACATCCCACATGGAGATCACGCCCCATTCGGGCACGTTGGAGAACAACGAGATCTTGGCGCGCTCTTCGCTCGGAATCGGACGGTCTGCACGACACAGCAATGCATCGGCTTGAATACCGATTTCGCGCAACTGCTTGGCCGTGTGTTGGGTGGGCTTGGTCTTCAGTTCTCCGGCTGCGGCGATCCAGGGCAGATAACTCAAGTGCACAAAGGCGCTGTTGTTGGGGCCGAGCTTGAGGCTCATCTGGCGCACCGCTTCGAGGAAAGGCAGCGATTCGATATCACCTACCGTGCCGCCGATTTCGACAATCGCAACGTCCACCGCATCCGGCTCGCCGAAGCGGGCACCGCGTTTGACGAACTCCTGGATTTCATTGGTGACGTGGGGGATTACCTGGACGGTCTTGCCCAGGTAGTCGCCACGGCGCTCTTTGTCGAGCACGCTCTTGTAGATTTGGCCCGTGGTGAAATTGTTGGACTTGCGCATGCGCGTTTCAATGAAACGCTCATAGTGGCCAAGGTCGAGGTCGGTTTCAGCACCGTCGTCGGTGACAAACACCTCGCCGTGCTGCAGGGGCGACATGGTGCCGGGGTCCACGTTGAGGTAGGGGTCCAGCTTGATGAGGGTGACTGTCAGGCCCCGCGATTCCAGGATCGCAGCAAGGGAGGCTGAGGCGATTCCCTTTCCAAGGGAAGACACCACACCGCCGGTGACGAAGACAAATTTGGTCATGTCAGGGGCGAACCTGAGGGTTCGATGAGGTGGTAAAGCGAGATTATAGGCGTCTGCTACATTGCGGCGGTCTGCGGTGGCACCATCGTGCTTGCCGTCATCACGAAATGAGTACGACATGGACCTCTCCGGTAAGCACATTGTTCTGGGTTTGACAGGTGGAATCGCCTGCTACAAGGCGGCTGAGCTCTGCCGTGCATTGATAAAGCAGGGCGCCACGGTGCAAGTGGTCATGACGGAGGCGGCAGCGCAGTTCATCACGTCTGTGACCATGCAGGCCCTGAGTAACCGTACGGTGTACGACTCCCAGTGGGATGCGCGTGAGCGGAACAACATGCCGCACATCAACCTGAGCCGGGAAGCGGATGCCATCCTGATTGCTCCCTGCAGCGCCGATTTCATGGCCAAGTTGTTGCACGGCCGTGCCGACGACCTCCTCAGCCTGATGTGCCTTGCTCGCCCCATTGAAACGGTACCGCTGCTGATTGCACCCGCCATGAACCGCGAGATGTGGGCGCACCCTGCGACTCAGCGCAATCTATCGCAGTTGCGCGCAGATGGCACCCATGTGCTGGGCGTTGGGAACGGTGACCAGGCGTGTGGAGAGACGGGCGACGGGCGCATGCTGGAGCCCGACGAGCTGCTGCAGGAAGTCGTTGCATTTTTTCAGCCCAAGATGCTGGCCGGGCAGAAAGTCGTCGTGACTGCTGGTCCCACCTTTGAGGCGATAGACCCTGTGCGCGGAATCACCAATCTCTCCAGCGGAAAGATGGGCTTTGCGATTGCTCGCGCCGCACAAGAGGCCGGCGCTGAAGTAACTTTGATTGCCGGCCCCGTTTCCTTGCCCACACCCAGAGGTGTAACCCGTGTGGATGTGAAATCTGCGTCAAATATGCACGTGGCCGCCGTGGAATGTGCGCGAGCAGCTACTGTTTTTATAGCAACGGCGGCGGTGGCAGATTGGCGCCCTGCGATAGCGGCGGATCAAAAGCTCAAAAAAGACGGCAGCGGCGCGACCCCGCGGCTGGAGTTTGTGGAGAACCCGGACATCTTGGCCGAGGTGGCGTCCAGCCTGCGAGCGGTCGAAGGGAAATTATTCTGCGTGGGTTTCGCGGCCGAGAGTCATGACCTGTTGGCCCACGCGACAGCCAAGCGGCTCCGTAAAAAGGTGCCCCTGCTGGTCGGTAACATCGGGCCCGCAACCTTCGGGCAAGACGACAATGCCCTGCTGTTGGTCGACGCCCAAGGGGCCACCGAACTCCCCCGCAATACCAAGCTTCAACTCGCGCGCCAGTTGGTGGGCGAGATCGCCAAGCGCCTGCATTCCCATTGAAAGAGTTTCATGAAAATCGACGTCAAGATCATTGATCCCCGCCTGACCCACAATCTGCCTACCTACGCCACACCGGGCAGTGCTGGGCTGGACCTTCGCGCATGCCTAGATGCGCCGCTCACGTTGGCGCCCAATGCGTGGCAACTGGTGCCCACCGGCATGGCTATCTACCTCGAAGACCCTGCTTATGCCGCGCTGATACTGCCGCGTTCCGGCTTGGGACACAAACATGGCATCGTGTTGGGTAACTTGGTGGGGCTGATCGACAGCGATTACCAGGGGCAGCTGATGGTCAGCGCCTGGAACCGCAGTGAGGTCCCGTTCACTATCGAGCCGATGGAGCGAATTGCCCAGCTCATGATCGTGCCCGTGGTGCAAGCCCAATTCAATGTAGTCACCGAGTTCCCCGCGTCACAACGCGGGGAGGGTGGCTACGGCTCTACCGGAAAAGCTTGATCGGCTCAGTGCAGGTGTCCGTTCCCGGGCCCTTGCTCATGCAGGGGCTGGATGCGGAAAAAGCCGGTTCCCAGCGTGCCGGAGCCGATTTCCTCTTCCGTCGCTTCGCGCACGGACTCGACCTTCATCTGGATGCGGATCGCAATGCCAGCTAACGGGTGATTGCCGTCCAGTACCACGTGCTCAGGGTAGATGTCGGTGATGGTGTAGAGCGCGTCTTTGGGCGCGTCCGGGTTGCAGCCTTCAGGCAAGGCATAGCCCTCCATGGTCAGGCCCTCTTGCAAATCTGCCGGGAATAGGGTGCGTGGCTCGAGAAAGATCAGCTGATCATTGAAGTCGCCAAACGCCTGATCCGGTTCAATTTGCAGTTGAACCTTGTCGCCAGCCACATGGCCTTGCAAGGCGGCTTCAATCGAGGGCAGCAAGTCACTGCCGCCCAACAAAAACTCGACCGGCTCGTCCAAAACGTCCAGCTCTTCGCCCAAAGTGTCTTTCAGCGTCCATGTCAGGGCAACGACGCATTGTGTGGTGATTTCCATAGGCGAGAATTGTCCCATGAACATTCAAACTCCCCTCCAGCTGCTGGGCGGCCACAGCCCGGAAACCTTTATGCAACGCTATTGGCACAAAAAGCCTTTGGTGATCCGGCAGGCCATTCCTGGTTTCGAGCCTTTGTTGGAGCGCATCGAGCTGCTGGAGCTCGCTGCACAAGAAGAGGTGGAATCGCGTTTGGTGGTGCAAGATACTTCGGGAAAGGGCGGCGGCTGGAAGTTCAAGCACGGTCCCTTTGCCCGTAGGGCCCTGCCGCCATTTAAGCAAGCAGGCTGGACCCTGCTGGTGCAAGGGGTGGACATGCATGACGAACGTGTCCACAGCTTGATCAACCAATTCCGCTTCGTGCCGGATGCGCGCCTCGATGACCTCATGATCAGCTATGCCACTGATCAGGGCGGCGTAGGTCCTCACTTTGACAGTTACGACGTGTTTCTGTTGCAGGCTCATGGCCGACGGCGCTGGCGCATTGGTCGCCAGAAAGACCTGTTATTGCAGCCTGACATGCCATTGAAGATCCTCGCGAATTTTGAGCCGGAAGAGGAATTTGTGCTGGAACCCGGCGACATGCTGTACCTCCCGCCCAAATACGCTCACGACGGCATTGCCGAAGGCGAGTGCATGACCTACTCCATCGGCTTCCGTTCGCCGTCGCAGTCGGAGTTGGCTCAAGAAGTGTTGCAGCGACTCGCCGAGCAGGCGCTGGATGAAGTGCCTGCGACTCTGTATGCGGACCCCAATCAAGAGGCGGTGGAGTCGCATGCCGCTTTGCCGGCTGCCATGTTGGAGTTTGCGCAGTCAGCCCTGCAGGCTGCGCTCAAAGACCCAAGGGCGGTAGCTCGCGCTTTGGGTGAATACCTTAGCGAGCCCAAAGCAAATGTTTGGTTCGATGGCGCGCAACAGGATATCGATGGCCCGATTCGCTTGGATCGCCGCACCCGCATGCTGTATGACGATCATCACGTGTTCATCAATGGCGAAAGTTTCAAAGCTGCAGGACGGGATGCGCAGTTGATCAAGCGGCTTGCCGATCAACGCTACCTGGATGCCAAAGAGGTTCAACGTCTGAGTGACGGCGCGCGGGCCCTTGTGCAGGACTGGTGTGATGCAGGTTGGTTGCATGTCGACCAATGACCTTACCGCGCTGAGCGCAGGCACTTTTTCCGGTCCCACGGAGTTCGCTCAGCGTCTGCGGGATTTCATGGCGGTTGCCGCTGCTCAGAAATGGCCTCACATGGTGTGGAGCGATGTCAATTTTGAGGACTGGCCTCTTCGCGAGAGGGCTGCCGTTGAGGCCCTGAATGCGTGGGCTGGTCCGGGTCGCAAACTTACCATGATTGCCAAACGTTACAACCGGGTCACGCTTCTGCATCCTCGGTTTGTTCAATGGCGTGGCACTTGGAGTCACTTGGTGGATTGTCGTGTGGTGAAGCATCTCGACGACAGCGAAATGCCAAGCGCATTGCTAGGCCCCGAGTGGTTTTTGCACAGGCGCGAGTCCACCCGGTCTATAGGCGTATGCGGCAATGAACCTCGCGTGCGGGTCGCATTGACAGAACTGTTGGACGAGTGCATGCGTCAGAGTTCTCCTGGATTTCCAGCAACGACACTTGGACTTTAGTGCTTCAAGAGGGTTTACCCGCATGCACTGTTTTGGGTCTTGTATAATTTTGAGCTCTGGTGGAAAGAGACCGAATGCTTTTCGTCAGGGCTGGGTGGCTTGCTATCCAGACAAT
>RFQA01000450.1 GCA_009925925.1 Betaproteobacteria bacterium | reverse complement strand
GGCCCGCAGAGTCAGGCCCGGAGATGACGCGCCACCAGGCTGCGCAACAAGGGCAATTGTCCATGAAAGAAGTGGCCGCCACCCGGCACCACTGTCACCGGGAGGCTTTGGGGACGGGCCCAGTTCATTACATCGGCCAAGGGCACGGTGTCATCCTGCTCGCCGTGCAGCACCAGGGTGCGGTCGTGCAAGTCAGGCGCCACGGGCGCGACCTCGAAGCGGCTCGCCGCAGCGCCCACCAGCACCACCTTCGCAAGGTCACGCCCCGTCATGGCGGCCACCGCATGGCTCGTTACAAACGCTCCGAACGAAAAGCCCGCCAGCGCCAGCGTCCCGTCAGGGGCGGCGTGCTTCACCACCGCCAGCAGGTCTTGCAGCTCGCCAGTGCCGTTGTCGTAAGCTCCTCCACTGCCACCCACACCTCGAAAATTAAAGCGCACGGCACGCCACCCCGTCTGCACAAAGGCGCGCGCCACCGTCTGCACCACCTTGTTGTCCATGGTTCCGCCAAACAGCGGATGAGGGTGCGCAATCACCGCCGTACCGCGCCAGGCCTGCGCAGGGATATCAACAGGCTCATCGATGAGCCCTTCCAGCACGCCGGACGGACCCGCGATCTGGAATTTTTGGGTAGAGGAATTCATTTGCTATGGATTCAGTAGCTGCTCGCGCACATTTGGCGGGCGCTACCGGCACTTTTTATTCAAATCAGCGGCCGAGGTGGGCGGGCGTCAACAAACGCTCCACCACTTTGCCGTTCTTCAGATGCGAATCGACGATTTCTTCAATGTCTTGGGCATCCACAAAGGTGTACCAGACAGCTTCCGGATACACCACCGCCACCGGACCGGCAGCGCAGCGGTCCAGACAACCCGCCTTGTTAACTCGCACTTGGCCGGGGCCGGACAAACCGGCTTCTTTGACGAGCTGCTTGCAACGGTCAAAACCCTCTTGGGCATTGTGGTGTGCACAGCAGTCTTCCCCATTTTTGCGTTCATTGAGGCAGAAGAAGATGTGGCGCTCGTAGTAAGAGCCAGTGGTTGGTGTGGTGTCGGTCATAGCGGGATTCTAGTTTTTCGCATCCCGGCGGCCAATTTGTCCGAGCAGAT
>RFQA01000449.1 GCA_009925925.1 Betaproteobacteria bacterium | reverse complement strand
CTAATGAAAGGCAATCATGGATCAGCAACAAGCAGCGGGTAAAGGCTACCCGTTCGAGTGGCGGGGCAAAACCTACTATTTGTCCCCGCTCACTCTCGAAATCATGGCCGGGTTTATTGCTTGGCTCAAGCGGACACTCCTCGACGAGGCCCGAAAGTATCTTCCGGCTGACGAGTATGACAGCCTTCGAACTCGGGTGCTTGTGCAGAAGATCGCATGGAACACCCAGCACGTTGCGGATGCACTGAGCACGGTTGACGGGTCGAGTGAATACCTCCGGTTGCTCCTCGGTGAGCAGGCGAAGGGATGGACGAACCAAGACCTACAAGACCTGCAACAAGACAAGGCGCTTGAAGCGGCTCGGACGGGTCGGAAATCTGACTTGGCTCTCGCAATCGAGATGCTCCGCGAGGATGCAACCCCAAAAGCCGGGCAGCCTACGACTGGCGGCTAGGGGCTGAAAACCTCTACCGAATCCTGCAGCGGAAATGCGGATTCACACGCCGGGAAATAGGCGAACTGACCGAGGCCGAGATTTTTGACATTTACCTGACGGGCTACCTTGAACCGGAACGACGACCCCTGACCGATGAAGAAGCGGCGGCAATCATGGCCCCGCTTTGGGAGCGAAGCAAACACCTATGGCAGTCATCAGCGACATCATCGCCGGAATTCTCGGAGACGTCCGAACTGGAATAGCGGAGGCATCCGCGCTCTCGTTGCGGTCTCCGGTCTCGGCTGGTCAGGTGGTGCAGCCGGTTGCGGGTGTCAGCAACATCACGAACAACACGAACAACACGCAGACGACCACGATCAATAGTGCAATATCGAGCCTAACCAGCAACGTCTCGACCGCAAGTCGGGCATTCGAGAGCATCGCAAACACGATCACGGCGACAACGGCACGTATCGACCAGATCACGCCAGCGGCTGCGGCATCGGCACCACGACCAGCCGGACCGACAACCGTTGCAGCGGTCGCTCCTGTTGCGGCTGGGTCTTCGGTCTCGGGTCAGCCTTCGTATGCTCCGCTCATCGCAGCAATAGCGGGGCTAACGCTTGCAATAACCTCGGCGAGTGCCAAGCCAGTTCAGCCGATCGCGCAAACGC
>RFQA01000448.1 GCA_009925925.1 Betaproteobacteria bacterium | reverse complement strand
CGTGAATAACCGCTTCGGCTCCGGCGTCGCCCAGGCCCTGGATGGCCGCACCGTACAGGTCAAAGCCCCCACCAACCCGAATGAACGGGTGAGCTTCATTGCCGACATGGAAGAACTGCCCGTCGACAGCTCTGTCGCCGCCGCGAAAATCATCATTAACTCACGCACTGGCTCTATTGTGATGAACCAGGCCGTGACGCTCGGTGCTTGCGCTATTGCGCACGGCAACCTGTCAGTCAGCGTGTCCTCCAGCCCCGTCATCAGCCAACCCAACCCACTCTCGGGCGGTCAGACGGTTGTAGGCGAGAAAGCCAATATCGAAATCAAACAGGAAGCCGGCAAGCTCATTCAGCTTCCCCAGGCCGCACAACTTACCGATGTAGTGAGGGCACTGAACTCTCTCGGTGCCACGCCTCAGGACTTGTTGGCGATCTTGCAAGCCATCAAATCTGCAGGCGCACTGAATGCGGAGTTGGAGGTGATCTGACATGGGCTACGGTTCACTCAATGGCGTCTCGATGGCGCCCAGCATGCAAGACCTGGCGGCAGATGCTCGCTCCCTGGGAGCGCTGAAAGCGGGAGCGGACAAGGCGACGCCGGAAACCATCCGCGAGACAGCCAAGCAATTTGAATCGCTGTTCATGCGCGAGCTCATCAAGAGCATGCGTGAAGCCACCATGAAATCCGGCATGTTGGACAACCCCGGTAGCGACCTGGGGACCGATTTGTTGGATCAACAGTTTTCCGTTGCCATGTCGGGCCAGCCTGGCGGCCTCTCTGACCTGATTTCGCAGCAACTGGCACGCCAGATGGGTGTGGAAATGCCTGGCAACGGCGGCAATAGCGACAATACCCCAGTGGCCGTCAAAGCGCCGGACAGTCTGTCCAGCAAGACCGGCACAGACAAGCTGACTGCCTCGGATGTGGCACTCACGCCCGTCAAAACCAAGAATGCCCCGACTGCTACTCAGGCGGAGTTCGTGGCCAAGCATTCCGAGACTGCCAACAAGATTGAAAAGGCCACCGGTATTCCTGCTAGTTTCATGCTGGGCCAAGCCGGGCATGAAACCGGTTGGGGACGACACCAGATCAGGAACAAAGACGGCAGCAACTC
>RFQA01000447.1 GCA_009925925.1 Betaproteobacteria bacterium | reverse complement strand
CCGTTTTCATATTCCGCACACGCTTCAAAACATCCACTAGCTTTATGCGAATAGGCGCCTCGGGGTTGCGCTCGTTCCAGCGCTGGATATCGGCTCGCACATCGGCCTCTGCGTCCTGGTCGCCCTCGAAACGGGCTTCGGCCCACTTCTGTGCGAACTGGCTTTCTTTGGCCTTGGCGAGCTCGTTGTCCTGAGAAACGATGCGGGTACGCATTTGGATATCGGCCACGGTGCGCGGCTGGAAGCCCATGCCCTTGATAAAGGCCTCTCCCTCAGTCGCCTCTGTCACCTTGCGCCCGCCACGGTCGCGGTACATGCCGGTTTGCAGCATATCGGCGCCCTTGAGTGCGTTTTGTACGGCCACAGGTAGCATTTCTTTACCGGCGCCCACAATGTCGCCTTCCAAGGCCTTGCCCATGCCCGCAACGGCTTGCTGCGCCACGGATCCTGCCGGACCAATGAACTCGAGCACGTCGCGGCTCTTGTCCTTTGTGTGCTCCAGCAGCAAGCCGGTGCCGGGGATCAGGTTTGCCATGCCCATACGGCTCGATACGTCCAGCGGAACCCCTGGGATCGCAGATCCACCTCGCAACAGGAGGTTGGCAAACTCGGGAGACATGCCGATTGTCTCGGTCAAGAACTCCCGCTTTTCGCGCTTGCTGTTCCAGTTGTAGCCCAGCTTTTGACCTAGCGTATCCAACAGGTCATCCAGATCATCGGCAAAGGGCAACCCCTCGGCGCCGGCGGCGAGCATCAACAGGGCCAGAGCGAATACCTGCTCGCGGCGTGGTAGTCGGGTCAAGAACTCCAAGTAGCTGATGCTGTACTGCTTGAACGTGAACACCACGCCACCTACAGCGCCCCGTGCCCAATTTGGTTTATTGGCCTTGTTGTAGATGCCCTGCGTTTCCTCTACGGCCTTGGTAGCGAATGCGTAGGGGTCGGCCTTGCCGTCTGCCTTGGCTTGCTCGTAGGCGGCAATGAACGTGGTGCGGCGGTTGAACTGCTCGGCCAAGCTGAACAGGGAGCCCCACACGAAGCCGGCTTTGCGCAGTGTGCGGTTGTAGCTCGATGACTTGGTGACTTCGGCCTGCAGCTGGTGGATTTCCTGCGGGCTTACCACTCCGTCAGCCTCGGCG
>RFQA01000446.1 GCA_009925925.1 Betaproteobacteria bacterium | reverse complement strand
TTGAATTGAACGTGTGCCGGTCAGCTTTTGGGACTGCGTGCTTGTCGAGGGCTTGGGACCCCGTGAAGCGCCGGTTGGTTTTCTCCTCGGAGCGCCGGTTCGCTTGCGCTGAAAGCAGTCCTGATGGGGTGGCTGACACCGTTGTGGTCGAGAAAACGCTAACGGCACAAATGGCGCTTGGGATGTTTGGAGAAGACAAACTTGCCCCGGCAATTGCCAAGATCGCAAAAGATCCGGCGAAGCGTCTGGAGGCAAGCGAGTATCAGCACCTGATCTTCCCTAACCCAGACTACGTCGAAGGGTCAATTTTGGCAACGCAACGCCGCTACAGGTCGATCTACATTCACTCCAGCGACGGGCACATATGCTCTGACTCTGGTCTTGACCAGTCGCCCTACCTGATCACCAGATATCTCAAATGGAGCAGTGACCCTGCTGCGCCCTACGGGTTTTCTCCAGCGATTCAGACTCTGCCCGATTTGAAGCAGTGCAACCGCATGGAGCAACTTCGTGATGTTGCTGTGGAAGTGAGCCTCAACCCTCCGATCATTGTTCCGGCGGGTTGGAAGCTTGGCGAAAAGCTCGACAACATCTCCCCGACTCTGGGCTTGTATCACGATGAGCTTTTGGCCCCGTTGGTCGAGTGGATTTTTGTGACTTTGCTAGAGGCCGGCGAATTCGGATTCGACGTTCCGCCCAACCTCCAGCTTGTCTCCCCAGATGGGCAGTCGGTTGGCGTGCCCGTGCCCCGTGTGGAGTTCTCTAATCGGTTGGCTATTGCCATCCAAGCTACCAAGGATGCCGCCGCTCTTCGGGCCTTGGAGCGGTTGGCCGGGTTCCTTCAAGTGCAGCCCGAGCTTCTCGACAACTTCAACACGCAAGAAATTTCGCGAGAGTTCTTCACGTCAACTGGGGCAGACCCGAAGCGTCTGCGCCCGTTGTCAGAAGTCGAGACCATGCGCGAGCAGAGAGCATTCCAGCAAGCCCAGGTGCTGGCGGCGGCAGAGGTTCAATCTCAAGAACAATGATCGATCTTTACGAACGGAAACAAGCTGCGATTAGGAACTTGAAGGGCAATCCTGATTTTAAAGCGGTGCTGGACTGGCTCCGATCTGAATCGTGGTGGGGTCAGGGTCCGTG
>RFQA01000445.1 GCA_009925925.1 Betaproteobacteria bacterium | reverse complement strand
TCGGAGCAATGCTCAGCTTTTTTATTTGACGATGGACAACTTTGTGTGGCTGGTTATGGCGGCAGTTATGCCAACACCGACAACAATGGCAACTGGATCGGTACGCCCTATCCGGTGATTCTCTGATGCCCAACACAGCTCTATCTGAAGCACTCAAAGAGGCTTACGCCAGCGCCCCGTCTGATCAGATCATCATGCACACCCTGGAATTGCGCCACCCAGCCTTCGTCAATGAAACGGGTCAGCCGGTCTCCATTCGGGTGGTGCGGGACACGGGTGATTTGTGGGCCCGACTTGAGTCGCAAGCGCCGTTGCAAGCTGGTGAGCGTGTGCAGTTCGTGGCCATGGGTTTCGAGCTCGATCTGCCGCCGGTCGACACCATGCCCGTGCCAGAAATCACCGTTACGCTTGATAACGTCTCGCGTGAAATCGTGCGGCACCTAGATGCGGCGGCCGATTCACAGTCGGTGATAGAGGTGACTTACAGGCCGTATCTGTCTACCGATCTTGAAGGCCCGCAGATGGATCCGCCCATTCATCTTGTGTTGACCGAGGTGGAAGCTGACATCTTTCGGGTGACCGGTCGTGCACGCATGCTTGATGTTGGCAACAAGGCATTCCCTGGCACCAACTACACCGCCAAGACTTTTCCTGGCCTGACTCGATGAGCGTTACCCAGCACTGGGCGACCGAGTTCATCGGTCGGCCCTGGCACGCTGGTGCGTGTGGCCCAGACAATTTCGACTGCTGGGGCCTGTTCCTCGCTATCCAGCGTGAGTATTTTGGGCGTGACTTGCCAGAAATCCCGGTGGACGCCAACGACCTACGCATCGTGGTCAACACCTTTCGAAACCACCCCGAACGCCAACGTTGGTCGCTAATGCCGCAACCCGCCGAGGGTGATGCGGTGCTGCTGCGCCAATCCCGCCACCCAGTGCATGTCGGCGTTTGGCTTGCTGTCGACGGGGGCGGCGTGCTTCACGCTGTTAAGGACGCGGGCGTGGTCTTTCAGAAGTTGCCCGAACTCCTGCTGCACGGCTGGCGAGTGGAGGGCTATTACCGATTTATGGAGTCGCTGTGATTGAGGGCAATTCAAGCGCAGTGATCATGCTGCGTAATCCGTTCCAGCCAAGCCAGCGC
>RFQA01000444.1 GCA_009925925.1 Betaproteobacteria bacterium | reverse complement strand
TGTCGATGACGAGTTGGGCGCGTTGCGTGGGCGACTTGCCGCGCAGGTCGGCCAGACCTTGCTCGGTGACGATGATTTCCACATCGTGCTCGGTGTGGTCGGTGTGCGAAACCATGGGCACAATGCACGAGATGGCGCCGTCCTTGGCGGTGGAGGGGGTCATGAAGAAGGACAGGTAAGCATTGCGCGCAAAATCGCCCGAGCCGCCGATGCCGTTCATGATGCTGCTGCCCATGACGTGGGTGGAGTTCACGTTGCCGTAGATGTCGGCCTCGATCATCGCGTTCATGGCAATCAGCCCCAAGCGGCGGATTACCTCCGGGTGGTTGCTCATCTCCTGCGGGCGCAGCACGATGCGCTCGCGATAGAAGTCGATGTTGGCATTGAACTCGTCCAGCGCCGCCGGGCTGAAGGACAGCGCCGTGGCCGAAGCCATGGTCAGCTTGCCGGACTTGATCATCTCCAGCATGCCGTCTTGCAGCACCTCGGTGTAGGCGCTCAGGTTGTTGAAGGGGCCCTTGTTTAGGCCGATGAGCACCGCGTTGGCAATATTGCCCACGCCGCTTTGCAGGGGGAGCAGGTTGGGCGGCAGCCGGCCGGCTTTCACCTCTTGCTGCAGGAAGTCGATGATGTGTCCGGCAATGCGTTCGGAGGTTTCATCCGGGGGAGAAAAGGGCGAGTTGCGGTCATGTTCGCTGGTTTCCACCACGGCAATTACTTTGGCCGGGTCGCAGTGCAGGTAGCAGTCGCCGATGCGGTCGCCCGGCGCCACCAGCGGGATGGGCTGGCGGTGCGGCGGAATGCGGGTGCCGTAGTAAATGTCGTGCATGCCCTCCAGCCCGGGGTGCTGCTGGCTGTTGACTTCCAGAATGATGTGGTCGGCCAGGTCCAGCCAGGTTTTGTTGTTGCCCACCGAGGACGATGGAATCAGCCGCCCGTCTGGCAGGATGCCCGCCACTTCCACCACCGCCACTTTGAGTGGCCCGAGAAACCCGAACCACGCCAGCTGCGCCACGTGCGAGAGGTGGATGTCGGTGTACTGCATCTGCCCCGCGTTGATCTGCTTGCGCACCGTGGGGTCGGACTGGTAAGGCAGCCGCATGGAGACACCGCGCGCCTTGGCCAGCGCGCCGTCCAGCT
>RFQA01000443.1 GCA_009925925.1 Betaproteobacteria bacterium | reverse complement strand
TTCACCTGTCCGCGCCAGCCTTAAGTCGGCGCATTGAAAAACTCGAATCCATTCTGGGCATACGACTGTTCAACAGAACCACCCGCGCAGTCGAACTCACAAGCCTGGGGCGTATCTTTCTGGAGCGCGCCCGCTCGGCTGTCGATGACCTTGAGGCCGCCACGCTGGGAATATCCGATGTTGCAGCGACCCGCAGCGGACGCATCACTGTGGCGTGCGTACCTTCGGCTGCGCTTTACTTTCTTCCGCAGGTCATCAGCAGTTTTTCGAGCCAGTACCCGGCCATTCGTATTCGTGTTATTGACGAGTCCATGAGCCAAACACTGCAAAGCGTGTTGTCTGGCGAATCGGATTTCGGAATAGGCTTCATGAACTCCTTGATGCCTGAGATTCGGTTCGAAAACATCCATGACGACCCCTTTGTCATCGCTATGCGGCGGGACCATCCCTTGGCGTCCCGCAAATCGACGAGTTGGTCAAACATTGCCGACGAGCGACTGATTTCGGTAGCCCGCAGCAGTGGTAATCGTCAGGTGCTGGACGACGTCTTGACCAAAGCCGGCATTCAACCCAACTTCGCCTTTGAAGTCAGCCATGTCGGCACGCTTCTCGGCATGGTGGAAGCCGGTCTGGGTTTGGCAGCCGTTCCACGCATGGCATTACCCTCCAATCACGCTGCGGTCATCGGACTACCGCTCAAAAACCCCAGCTTTTCAAGAAGCCTAGGGCTTCTGACACGGCAAGGTGTCGCCTTGCGACCTGCAGCGGCCATATTTCATAAGCACCTTTCGGAGGCCCTTAGAAGACGCAGACCGGTCCTGTCTGGACCGACTCAAACCCAGGGCTAGATCGGGCTGGGAGTTTGCCCTACTCGCAACAGCTGATCCACACCACTTAATACGATGGCGTTCATGCCAAAAGTAATGCCACCCTGAACCCGTTCATCTTTGCGGTAGCTTCGCAGGGTGTCCACCACAGCCGGATGGCTGAGCGCGGTGGCGGGGTCAATGTTGGGAATGGCGCAACGGGTGCAGGGTTTGACCAATCGCAAGGTGATGGAGGCCTCCGTTGTATGCAATGCCTGCATATGCAGATCCAAAACACGGTCTTCGTCATGCGCGGCCCAGCCTTCAATCAATAG
>RFQA01000442.1 GCA_009925925.1 Betaproteobacteria bacterium | reverse complement strand
GACGGTGGAGCCGAGTTCTTCCATGGACGCTGCGGTTTCTTCCAGGGCGCTGGCTTGTTGCTCGGTGCGGGCGGAGAGGTCGTTGTTGCCTTGGGCGATCTCAGAACTGGCGGTGGCGACGGATTCGGAGCCCTCCCGAACGCGGGACACCACATGCGCCAGCTTGGACTGCATTTGTTCCAAACTGCTCAACAACCGCCCCAGTTCGTCCGAGCCCTTAACCAACACCTGGCCGCTCAAATCGCCATCGGCAATGCGGCCGGCGAGTTCCATGGCCTGTCGCACCGGCTGGATCACGCTGGTGGGAATAATCCAAATGAGCGCCAAGCCCACCACCACAATCACCAACAGGGCGCCCAGCATCGCGCGCTCGGCCGATGCCACCGTGTCTTTCACCTTGAGGGCCGCATTGGCGGTGCCGTCCAGATTGAATTTGAGGATTTTCTCCATCGCCGTGTAGGCCTCATGGAATGCCGCTGGTGCTTTCTCTGCAAAGTCTTTGCGCGCCAAGGTCAGCATTTCTTCTGCGCCGCCAGCACCCTCCACCGCATCCAGCCCCACACTGACCACCTTGAAATACGTGTCACGCTTGGCCTGGTAGTCCGCAAAAAGCGCTTTTTCTGCATCCGCCTGCGGGTCTCCAGCCTCGTACGTAAGCAAAGTTGCGGCATACACCTCGGTGGCCTTGGTCAAGGCTTCGCCGTTCTCTTTCAATCGCTTTTTGAAGGCGGCTGCGTCTTCCAGGTCACGCCCGCCCACGCGGTCGCTGACCAGCAAATAGTGGTCTGCCACATAGCCCTTCATGTTGCCGAGGTTCTCAATGGCCGGAATCCAGGAGGTGGCTACTTCGCCTGACTCAAACTTCACCGACACATTGCGGTAGAGCGAGTTGGCCGCGCTCAGAATGGCCAGCACCAGAATGATGGCCAGACCCAAGGTGATGCGTGCGCGAATGCCCATACGGTTCAGGTTCATGTGTTTCCTCGGCGGCTAACGCTTCCAACGCGCACTTGCATGAAAAGCGGTATCAATTTACGTAATTTCGACCAAACCCAAAAGAACTGAGCCGGGTCTGGCGTCAAAAGGTTTCCCAGTCATCGTCCCCGCCTGCCGGCGTTACCCGCGGTGCCGGCTTGGGAAGCGAGGCCACCTT
>RFQA01000441.1 GCA_009925925.1 Betaproteobacteria bacterium | reverse complement strand
TTCACCGTGCGACCAACTTCGGTACCGCCTTTGTTGGAAGTGCCAACCTGTCGGAATCCGCTTTGATTGGCGGGATTGAATGGACGGTGAAGTTTGCTCAGGCTAGTGGAACACCTTTGTTCACGGCAGCGGTGGCCAACTTTGAGACCCTGTGGAACGACCCCGAGTTCCAGCCCTATGACCCCAACAACGATCAACATCGTGAAGCACTGACCCGGGCGCTTGACAGCGAACGCGGCCGCGGCGGACAGCGCCCGACATCCAACGGAACAGTTGTCGCCTTGCAAACTTGGTTTGACTTGCGCCCCAAGTCCTATCAGCAGGAGATGCTAGACCAGTTGGCGGCTGAACGCCGACTCGGCCGCAGGCGCAACCTAGTGGTGGCGGCCACTGGCACGGGCAAGACGGTGGTCGCCGCATTCGACTATTTGAGGTTAAGGCAAGAGGAAGGTGCTGCGCCGAAACTCTTGTTCATTGCACACCGCGCCCAAATCCTGGCGCAGGCCTTGTCCACCTTTCGGCAAGTATTGCGGGACCCGGCCTTCGGTGAATTGCTGGACGGCAACAATACGCCAACCCAGTACGAGCACATCTTCGCCACGATCAACACCGTGCACGGTCGCCAATTGGTGGAGCAACTTGGCAGCCATTTCTGGCGAATGGTCATCGTGGACGAGGCGCACCATTTGCCTGCTACTTCCTTTGACCAATTCATTCACGCGGTCCAACCGAACTACCTCCTAGGTTTGACGGCCACGCCAGAGCGCTCGGATGGTCAAAGCTTGATGCATTACTTTGACAGCCGCCCAGACGGATCGCCCGCCGTTTCGCTGCGGTTGTGGGATGCGCTCGACCAGCAGTTGCTCACGCCGTTTGAGTACTACGCCACGGCGGATGACACTGACATGACGACAGTGGATTGGGGACGTGGCGCTGAAGTAGCGCAGCTTTCCAACATCGTATCGGGCAACACATTGCGAGCCGGGGTGGTGGTCAGCGCCATTGAGAAGTATGTGGCGGACTTGAATGCCCTCAAAGGACTAGCCTTTTGCGTGAGTGTGCCCCATGCCCATTTCATGGCGAATTTTTTCAGCCGCTCAGGGCTCCCCGCATTGGCACTCACCGGAACGGATACACAGGATGCGCGAGAGTCCGCCATAAAGCGACTC
>RFQA01000045.1 GCA_009925925.1 Betaproteobacteria bacterium | reverse complement strand
AAGTAGTGCCAAACACCGTCGCTGCAGGCCATGAGCACGTCACCAGTACGCAACTTGGGAATGAAGTGGAAGTCGACCGGGGGCTCATTTTCAGTGCCCAGGCAACCCATCAGAATGTTCGATTGCGGGTGGATGGCGGCCTGCTCTTCGGTGATTTCCCCTCGGTTGACCAGCGCCTGAACGTAAGAATGATCCATGGTCCGCTTGATGAAGCGGTTGCCATGGAATTGGTACACGCGGGAGTCTCCGGTATGGGCCCAGTGGCAGTCGCCACCCGGATTTATCAAAAACGCAGCGAGCGTGCTGTGCGGCTCCTCTTCGGACGAGATGGCTGTCAGCTTGATCACGATGTGGGCCTCCTGCACCATCTGTCGCAGAGTGGCGATGGCATCGTCGGTATCCGGGTCATAACGCTCGAATAACTGTTTGGCCGTCAGCATGACTTGGTCGGATGCTTTGCGTCCACCGCTACGTCCACCCATGCCGTCAGCGACGATGGCCAGTAGACACCCGTTGACTCTGGGATGCTTAAACAAAGACACCTGGTCTTGCTGGTATTCGCGGTCACCCTTGTGGATGCCGGTAGAAGCGCTGAGGCGATAGCCAGAGGACATGGTGTGCAGTTGAAGGGGTAAATCGGTACCGAGCATATGCAACTCGCCGTATTATCGAATGCATCGCAGTTCAGACAACCAGTTTAACCACCTAGCGGGGCGTTTTTACCTTTGGAAACCAATCTTCATTCTCCCGGGCGCCGGCTTATCGAATTGAGGATGGCACATCATGAATTGGATGTTTGCATCGACAGCGCGGACCTGCCCGGTAGGCTTCGCGATGATTTGCAGTTGCAACGACTCAAGAAAAGGCGTCTTGCCCTGCGCGATGAAATAACAGTACTGGAGCGCAGCCTGAGTCCGGACGAGTCGGCATGACTTCGCAGTTGGTGGAGCGTGTCGCAGAAGTATTTTCGCCCCGCGGCTTGTTGGCAGGTGCGATTGCGGAATACTTGCCCCGAAAAGGACAGCAAGATATGGCTGCTGCAGTCGCTGGCAACATTCAGGACGGTGGTGTGTTGGTGGTAGAGGCCGGTACTGGGGTTGGGAAGACCTTTGCGTACCTGGTGCCCGCTCTGCTGAGTGGACAAAAAGTGCTTCTCTCTACCGCCACCAAAGCGTTGCAGGACCAGCTTTTTACGCGCGACATCCCGGAGCTACTGGAGATATTGAAGGTTCCAGTACGCGTGGCTTTGTTGAAGGGGCGCACCAGCTATGTGTGCTTGCATCGATTAGCGAGTGCACGCCATTCCGGCGTCCTGCAAAGCGCAGCTCCTTTGCGTTTGTTGGGGCAGGTGGAGAGCTGGGTGACCGCGACCCGAACGGGAGATGTCGCAGAGGTGCCTGCACTGGAAGAGTCGCAACAAGTGCTTCCGCTGGTCACATCTACCCGTGAAAACTGCACCACGTCAAAGTGTCCCAGGTACCAAGATTGCTATCTCTATAAGGCACGGCGGGATGCCATGACCGCAGACGTGGTGGTGATTAACCACCATCTGTTTTTTGCAGACTCTAACGTGCGTGAATCCGGAGTTGCTGAACTTCTCCCGACCGTGAATGCGGTGGTCTTTGATGAGGCCCACCAGCTCAATGACATCGGAGTTCAATTTCTCGGGCGGCAATGGTCGACTCTGCAGTTGCTGAATCTGGGACGGGATGTGGTGTTCGTGTGTTTGCAATGGGCACGGGGCATGGCGGATTGGCAGCTGCTGGTGGAGCAACTGGAAATGGCCGTGGTGGACATGCAACTAGTGTGTCAGGAGAGTGCCGCAAACTCCCCCCGCTTGCCATGGCAAACCCTTATTCCGGAGGGACTGTTACCCCGTTTGTGGGAGCGCCGTCTGGGGCGCTTGGTGCAGGCGCATGCCGCCCTTTTTCAAGCTCTTCAAGGCGTGGCAGATGCGCATTCGGAAATCGCCGCGTTGGCTGAAAGGGCGTCGGTACTCAAAGATCATTTGGATCGGGCGGCGCTTCCGGCGGAAGATGGGTTGATCCGTTGGATGGATAACGGCACTCGTTTGCGCTTTGTGGAGTCCCCTATGGACATATCGGACGCAATGCGGAGCAAAGTGACGGGCGCGTTGAAAGCCGGTTCTCGGGTGTCGTGGACCTTTACCTCTGCAACCTTGGGCCCCAGCTCTGAGCTGGCTTGGTTTGTGAACTCTGCAGGTCTTCAGGGTGCCAAGGTACTTAGAGTCGAAAGTCCTTTTGATTACCAACGCCAGGCCGCGCTTTACGTTCCCAGCGTCATTCCTGCACCATCCCACCCAAACCATGGAACTCGTGTCGCCGCCCTGGCAGCAGAAGCCGCAGAAATCCTTGGCGGACGCACCATGGTGTTGACCACCACATTACGGGCCATGCGCTTGATTGGTGAAACCATTCGGAAGCTCCTTCCACCTTACCTCGACATGGCTGTGTTGGTGCAGGGTGAAAGCTCCAAGCGAGAACTGTTGGAGCGCTTCCAGCAACGGGATGGCTTGGGGTGTGTGTTAGTGGCCTCTGCCTCATTTTGGGAAGGGGTAGACATTCCCGGCCGCAGCTTGCAACTACTGCTGATTGACAAGATACCTTTTGCTCCGCCGGATGACCCGCTACTCCAAGCCAGATGTAAGCAAGTGGATGAGGCTGGGGGTAGCTCTTTCAATGAGGTTCAGCTACCCATGGCTGCCGTAGCCTTACGACAAGGGGTAGGGCGCCTGATCCGCAGGGAGTCAGACCGCGGTGTGCTAGTGGTGTGCGATGTACGGTTGCGCTCCATGGGCTACGGGCGCAAGTTGCTGTCAGCCTTGCCTGTCATGCGTATCGTCAAAGACGACACGCACTTTCAGGCAGAACTCAGGGCGCTTACCAAATCTTCCACCATGGATCTGAATTAGGTTTCCCGCCTTTGAGCAGGAAGTCAGACTGGGGGAAGTTTTTTTCAAGCACACGTTTGGCATCGTCACGAAGTTGTTCCATACCCAAGGCGCCGTAGGACTTGTAGAGGATAAAAAGTGCCTCCTCAGTGGCTGGAACATCGCGGTAATCAGTAATGCACTGCTGTGCGCGGTTCGCGGCAGCCAGATACGCACCACGCTTGTAGTAGTACTTGGCGACATGCACTTCGTACTGAGCCAAGGAACCCACGATGTAGTTCATGCGCTGTTGCGCATCTGGTGCGTATTTTGAGTCAGGGAATCGTGTTGTTAGCTCTCTGAATGATTCAAAGGACTCTTTGGCCGCTTTCTGATCCCGTTCGGCGAGGTCTTGACGGGTAATGGAGGACAGCAAGCCCAGGTCGTCATTGAAGTTAACGATGCCGCGCAAGTAAATGGCGTAATCCAATGCAGGGCTGGCAGGGTGGAGTTTGATGAAGCGTTCCAAAGTGGCCAAAGATTGCGCTTGTTCACCTGCCTTGAACTGTGCATAGGCTTTGTCCAACTGAGCTTGCTGTGCGAGTGGGGTACCAGCGGCTCTGGCCTCCAGCTTTTCAAGCAGCGGTACGGCCTTGTCCCATTGGGATGCACCCATCTCGTCCTTGGCCTCGGCG
Source organism: Betaproteobacteria bacterium (assembly GCA_009925925.1). GTDB lineage: Bacteria > Pseudomonadota > Gammaproteobacteria > Burkholderiales > Burkholderiaceae_C > Allorhodoferax. The sequence goes on along the minus strand of RFQA01000045.1, from coordinate 17,864 downwards.
TACAGTCGGTTGGGGCTCATTCCTGCCGTTTTGTCTACCGGTGTACTGGAGCAACCTGCCAGCAGTGTCGCCATGGTCGTCAGCATCGTGGCACAAACGACCGATAATTTCGCACGCAGCATCTTGGGGACTTTCTTGAATCAAACCGTTGGAATTATATCGGCGCACTCTGTGCCAGCAGAGGCGGATGAAGCATCTGATATCGCCAGCGAAGCAGAGTTCCGCAGCCTCACATTAGACGCTTCTTTGCATGGTGAGCGTCTTGACCGGGCACTGGCATTCAGTGTCCAAGAGTTTTCGCGTAGCTATCTCCAGCAGCTCATTGAGTCCGGGTTCGTACAAGTTAATGGCAAAGTCGTTACCAAGACCTCGGGGAAGGTAAAGGTGGGTGAAAAGCTTACTGTGGAACTCAAGCCAACCCCACAAAGCCAAGCCTTCAAGCCTGAATCCATGGTTCTGGACGTAGTTCACGAGGACGAGCACGTATTGGTTATCAATAAACCAGCAGGCTTGGTGGTTCATCCTGCGCCAGGAAATTGGAGCGGAACACTCTTGAACGGTCTGCTGGCCTACAGTCCGCATGCTGCACTGGTTCCGCGGGCAGGGATTGTCCATCGCCTTGACAAGGACACCAGTGGATTGATGGTGGTGGCCCGATCCAGGACTGCCATGGATGCTCTTGTAAATGCCATTGCTGCGAGGGAAGTAAGTCGCCAATATTTCGCGATTGCACACAAGACTTGGCCTTGGACGCGATTGAGAGAAGTCGATGCTCCTATCGGACGCGATCCGCGTAATCGACTGCGCATGGCGGTGGTCGATCTGGCACATCAATCCGGAAAAGAGGCGAGAACCGACTTCGAGTTGATCAGCAATAGCCAAGTCGCCTGTTGGGTCAGGTGCATTTTGCACACGGGACGTACCCATCAGATCCGGGTCCATATGGCGCACATCGGTCACCCATTGGTGGCCGATGCGGTGTACGGAGGATCTGTGTTGGGGGAAATGACTCGTCAAGCTCTGCACGCCTGCCGTTTGGCTTTCAAGCATCCCGTTTCGGGAGAGTCTTTGGAATTTGAATGCGGCCCGCCATCTGATTTCAAGGCGCTTTGCGCCGAATTGGGCCTCGGGTACAATCTAGCGGGCTAACCGGGAGGTTTGTAGCTACGTCTCTCGTAGGGTAGTCAAGTTGCGGCCAAAGCCCTTTCTACCGTCGGCGCGATCGTTTCCGGTCTGCCATTTTTCCGGCCCCCCCATCATTACGTACAGACTATGAATATGGTCGATGCCAAGCGTGTTCTTGAAACCGCCTTGCTATGTTCCCAGCAGCCGTTGACAGTTAAGGCTTTGCGTGAATTGTTTGCCGGATTGCACCCCGAGAAACCGCCCAAGTACACCCGTGCGACTCTGGAGACATTGGCCATCATTGCTTACAGGCAGCCAGTGACCCGGGGCGATATGGAAGACATCCGTGGCGTCACCATCAGTTCATTGCTGATCAAGCAATTGGAAGATAGAGGGTGGGTGGAGGTCATCGGGCACCGTGAAGCAGCGGGTCGACCAGCTTTGTATGCCACCACGAAGCAGTTTTTGGATGACTTAGGCCTTGCGTCCTTGGATCAGTTGCCACTTCTCGAATCGCCTGAGCGCGGCGAAGATTCCATGGCAGGACTAAAAGATCTACTGGGAGCTTCGGGCGAGGTGGTAGACCAAGGAGTGGTTGGATCAAGCAGTCCAGACGAGCAACAAATGGCGATGCCACTTCAGGCTGTGCTAGAAGAAATTGATAACGGAACACCAACATGAACGAGAACGAATTGACGCCTGATGCCACTGTGACATCCTCTGGCGCCCCCCAGCAGCAAATGGCGAACGAGGCTGCATTGCCGCAGGGCACTAATCGTTTCGATGATGTGATCTCTGGTCAATTTGACGCGGATGAAGAGGCGGAAGATGTCGTGTTGCCCAAGCGGGTTCTGTTGCCCCAGGCGGAAACGCCCAAGTTGCACAAAGTATTGGCGCAATCCGGTATGGGTTCGCGGCTTGAAATGGAGCAGTTGATTCTCGAGGGACGCATCTCAGTTAACAACGAGCCGGCGCACATTGGCCAACGCATTCAATTTGGTGACAACATCAAAGTAAACGGGAGGCCTATCCGCTTCCGGATCGAGCCACCACCTGCCCGAGTCATTGCTTATCACAAGCCTGTTGGCGAGGTAGTTACGCACGACGACCCGCAAAACCGTCCGACGGTGTTTCGCAGGTTGCCTAAACTGCACCAAGGAAAGTGGCAATCGGTCGGTCGCCTAGACTTGAATACAGAGGGGCTTCTTTTGTTCACCAGTTCAGGAGAATTAGCAAACAACCTGATGCACCCTCGCTTCGGATTGGAGCGTGAATATGCGGTGCGGGTATTGGGGGCTCTGAGCAAAGATGAAAAGCAGGCCCTTTTGGATGGGGTTCAATTGGATGACGGAGTAGCACAGTTCGGCTCCATAGAAGACGGTGGTGGCGAAGGCTCCAATTGCTGGTACCGGGTCACTATCTCCGAAGGTCGGAATCGCGAAGTCAGGCGCATGCTCGAATCTGTGGGGCATGCGGTCAGTCGATTGATCCGTATTCGCTACGGGGCCATGGTATTGCCTCGTGGACTCAAGCGCGGAGCTTGGATGGAGCTCGATGAGACCGATATTCGTGCCCTGATGCAGGCAGCGAGCGCGGGCAAGCCTAGAGTCCGCGAGGATTCGAATGGGGCTGCGGGTTCTCCCCGTCCGCGAGGTCGTGGCCCTCGTCAGGGCGGTCGGGGCCCGGCTTCCCCGAAAGGTGCGAGCGGTCAAGGAGGTACGGCCCGTGATGGTAATGTAAAGTCTCCGCGTCAGGGAGGACGACAAGAGGGTGGAGCGCAGCCTGATCCGATGAAAACTTCTCTGGGTTACATCGGTGCAGACAGTTTTTCCAGGCAGCGGCAAGAGTCCAATGGTCGTGGCCGATCAGGCGGTGGCGGACAAAGACGTAATGGCGGTCGAAGCCGCTAATGCCGATGCTAAAATCATCGGCTTTGTCTACCACGGGCAATTAATTTTTTATATTTTTGGGAATCAACATGGCAATCGAACGCACTCTCTCCATCATCAAGCCCGACGCAGTGGCCAAGAACGTGATCGGTCAAATCTACGCCCGCTTCGAAGCAGCCGGCTTGAAGGTTGTTGCTGCACGCATGGCGCATCTCTCCCGCGGTGAGGCAGAAGCCTTCTATGCTGTGCACAAAGAGCGTCCTTTTTTCAAGGATTTGGTGGACTTCATGATCTCCGGCCCCGTCATGATCCAGGCATTGGAAGGTGAAGGCGCCATCGGCAAAAACCGTGACCTGATGGGTGCCACTGATCCGAAGAAAGCAGCTCCTGGCACCATTCGTGCCGATTTTGCTGACAGCATCGACGCCAATGCGGTCCACGGTTCTGACGCTCCTGAAACAGCAGCGGTGGAAGTGGGCTTTTTCTTCCCCGGCATGAACGTTTACTCGCGTTAATTCAGTATGGCGGTCAACCTGCTCGATTTTGATCTCGAGGGTCTGGCCGCCTTCTGCGAAAGCCTAGGCGAAAAGAAGTTTCGGGCTACCCAGTTGTTCCGTTGGGTGCATCAAAAAGGCGCGAGCCAATTTGATGATATGAGCGATCTCGCCAAGTCGCTCAGGGACAAATTGCGGGGGCATGCAGAGGTACGTGCCTTGCCCGTAATCACTCAACACATCTCAGCAGACGGCACCATCAAGTGGTTGTTCGATGTCGGCAACGGAGACGCTGTCGAAACGGTCTTTATCCCCGAGTCTGACCGCGGGACACTTTGTATATCTTCCCAAGCCGGATGCGCAGTGGGGTGCAGATTTTGTTCGACCGGTCACCAGGGCTTCAGTCGCAATCTCAAAACTTGGGAAATACTGGCGCAGCTATGGTTTGCTGAGCATTTTTTACGCCGTCACCTAGGGGTGTCTGATCGGGTTATCTCCAACGTCGTAATGATGGGCATGGGCGAGCCCTTGCAAAATTATGCGGCACTCGTTCCGGCTTTGAAAGTCATGTTGGACGACCATAGTTACGGGCTGTCACGCCGCCGGGTCACAGTTTCGACGTCAGGCGTAGTTCCAATGATGGACCGCTTGGGGGAAGATTGTCCCGTAGCTCTCGCTGTATCTTTGCATGCACCTGAAGACTCGCTAAGGGATAACCTGGTTCCTTTGAATCGAAAGTACCCTCTCAAGGAATTGATGGAGGCTTGTCGCCGATATTTAGCCCATGCGCCTCGCGACTTCATTACCTTTGAATATTGCATGCTGGATGGGGTGAATGACCACCCGGCGCATGCCAAGTTATTGTCGCAACTGGTAAAAGAATCTGGGGTTCCTTGTAAGTTCAACTTGATCCCATTCAATCCATTTCCCGCCTCTGGATTGCTGCGTTCCCCTAACAGTGCCGTTCAGGCCTTCGCACGTATCCTGGTAGATGGTGGCTTTGTCACCACGATCCGTAAGACCCGTGGAGACGACATTGATGCCGCTTGCGGTCAACTTGCGGGGGATGTCAAAGACCGTACGAACGTTGGGACTCGTATTTCCAAGCAACGCACGGTTATGCTCCAGCAGGTCCGCGATTTCGAAACGCGCGGTAATGATGGGATGCGAAATGACTGATGGATGTTCCGCGCTGACGCTAGCTCTGCGGCCATTTGGCCGAGCTGTGGTGTCGTTTATTTTTCTTGCTTTGGCTATCGGCTCATTGCAAGGTTGTGCAGGGCGCGCGCAACCGCAAGCATCCAGTAACGATTTGCTAACAGATTCAGATGAATCACCTGCCCGCAAGCGCGCCAAAATCCGCTTGGAGTTAGCAGCTGGCTATTACAACAATGGCCAAACTACGGTTGCTTTGGATGAGCTGAAGCAGTCAATCAGCGCGGACCCGGGGCTTTTTGAGGCGCACAATCTGCGCGGCTTGATTTATATGCGCTTGAATGATTTCCCCTTAGCAGAGGAAAGTTTCAAACGTGCATTGCAACTCAATCCTCAGGCTGCCAGCGTGCAGCACAATTACGGTTGGCTTCTTTGTCAGCAAGGCCGTGCTCAAGACTCCTACATGCAGTTTATGGGGGCCATTGCAAATCCGAACTACAACGAGCGTTCCAAGTCTTGGATGGCAATGGGTGTCTGCCAGGTGAAGGCAGGAGCTCGTAACGATGCGATTGCCAGTTTGACGCGTGCAATCGAATTGGACCCTTCAAACCCTGTAGCAGGCTACAACCTTGCACTTTTGTTGATGCAGCGTGGAGATTTGGCTAAAGCACAGTTTCACGTTCGCAGGATCAACAATAGTGAATATGCAAATGCGGAGTCGCTCTGGTTGGGTATCAAAATTGAGCGGATGTTGGGCAACAAGGATGCTTTGACGCAACTCGGTGCTCAACTCCAAAAACGCTTTGCGCAGTCCAAAGAAGCGGGTTCTTTTGATAGGGGAGCTTTTGATGAATGAGGTTGAGACAAGTGGCGCGCTCCCAGAGTTGCCGGAAACGACGCTCGCTGCGGCTCCCGTAACGGCTGGCCGCCTTCTGCGCAACGCCCGCGAGGCGGCAGGACTGCATATCGCTGCTCTGGCCGTCTCCATGAAAGTACCTGTCAAGAAGCTGGAGGCTTTGGAGGCAGACCGTGCAGATTTATTGCCGGATGCGGTATTCGTCAGAGCATTGGCGTCTAGTGTCTGCCGAGCTCTGAAAGTCGATTCAGCCCCCATCCTTGAGCTCCTCCCCCAAACTGTGAAGCCTAGTTTTGAGGCAGGGGATAAAGGCATCAACGCTCCATTCAAGGTTCCTGGTGAAGCGGCATCGGTTGGGTTTGTTGACGCGATCAAACGACCAGTTGTTATCGTGGTGTCACTATTGCTGTTGGCTGTATTGGGTATTGCTTTCGCGCCGGAAATGCATTTGCCTGATTTCGCTACAAAAGCCGATTTGACTCCACTAAGTGTTGCTCCTCCTAAAGTGTCAGCTATTGAACCGGTGCCAGTTGCAGATAAACCTGAAGAGAAACTGCCTCCGGTAGAGGTGGTTCCGGGACCATCTCCAGCGGAGCTGATAAAGCAACCAGTTGCTGAGACGGTCTTAATGGCAAGCTCGGCGCCGCTGCAAAAGCCAAGCGAGATGATAGTGATTCGCGCGAAAGGTACAACGTGGGTGGAGGTCGTTGACTCCACTGGTGCTGTATTGGTTCGGAGAACTTTGCAGGCTGATGGCATCACCTCTGCGACTGGTGTCACTCCATTGGCCGTTGTAGTCGGCAAGGCAGATATGGTTGATGTCGAGGTGAGGGGCAAACCCTTCAGTATTTCAGCGGTATCTCGAGACAACGTTGCCAGATTTGAGGTGAAGTAGTGGAGCAGCAAATGCCTATCGCCTTGGCGCAACCCTTGGCGCGCACTAGTTTGCAGTCTGTCGTCAAGTGGGGCAGCCATGCAGTGACTGTCGGTGGCGATGCGCCGGTCCGTATTCAGTCTATGACCAACACGGACACAGAGGATGCAATTGGTACCGCCATTCAGGTGAAGGAACTTGCCTTGGCAGGCTCTGAGTTGGTGCGTATCACGGTGAATACTCCTGAGGCTGCTCGGGCGGTACCGCATATCCGGGAGCAGTTAGATCGTATGGGTATCTCCGTGCCCTTGATCGGAGATTTTCATTACAACGGCCACCGACTGTTGAGTGAATTTCCCGACTGTGCCCAAGCTTTGTCCAAGTACCGCATCAATCCGGGAAATGTGGGAAAGGGCGACAAGCGTGATCGTCAGTTTTCCCAAATGATTGAAGCGGCCATTCAATGGGATAAGCCGATTCGGATCGGTGTGAATTGGGGGAGCCTTGATCAGGAATTACTCGCCAGTTTGATGGATGCGAATAGCCGGAGAGTTAACCCTTGGGATGCCAAGCAGGTCATGTATGAGGCATTGATCACTTCTGCATTGGAGTCTGCTCAACGCGCAGAGGAAATCGGGCTGGCGGGGCATCAGATCACGCTTTCCTGCAAGGTGAGCGGCGTCACGGATCTCATCGCGGTTTACCGCGAACTGGCCAAGCGTTCAAAATATTCATTGCACCTCGGGCTGACTGAGGCTGGAATGGGTACCAAAGGTACGGTAGCCTCTGCAACTGCTCTTGGAATTCTGTTGCAAGAGGGCATCGGCGACACTATTCGAGTGTCTTTGACACCTGCACCCGGCGAGGCCAGAACCCAAGAGGTAGTGGTCGCATCTGAAATTATTCAGTCACTAGGTCTTCGCAAGTTCGTTCCAAGCGTTACTGCGTGCCCGGGATGTGGAAGAACTACCAGTACCACCTTCCAGGAGCTGACCAAGCAAATTGACGACTTCTTGCGAGACCAGATGCCTGTGTGGCGTACCCAGTACCCTGGCGTCGAGAACATGAAGGTCGCGGTCATGGGCTGCATCGTCAATGGCCCCGGAGAGAGCAAGCATGCCGATATCGGCATCAGCCTTCCGGGTACCGGTGAGGCTCCGGCAGCGCCCGTGTTTATCAACGGTGAAAAACGCATGACTTTGCGTGGCGACTCTATCGCGGTTGATTTCCAGAACGTAGTGGAAAACTACATCCGGGAGCGTTTCACGCCCCGCACCCCCAGCATTTGAGAACTTATGTCTGAGAAGAATAGTCCGCGTAAGGCGGACAAGATCGTTGCCGTTAAAGGCATGAACGACATCATGCCGCCGGAATCTGCGACATGGGAAGCATTGGAAGCCCGAGTGCGCGAGTTAATGCGGCGCTTTGCCTTTGAGAATATCCGCACTCCCATCGTGGAACCAACGTCCTTGTTTGTAAGGGGGTTGGGCGAGGTGACGGATATCGTCGAGAAGGAGATGTATTCCTTTGAAGACCGATTGAACGGCGAAGCACTGACTTTGCGGCCGGAGAACACAGCTGGAGTTGTGCGCGCAGCAGTGGAGCATTCGATGCTTTACAACGGACCCAAGCGTCTTTACTACATGGGACCCATGTTCAGGCATGAGCGACCACAGCGGGGGCGGTACCGCCAGTTCCACCAAATTGGGGCAGAGGCCCTCGGATTTGGTGGCGCTGAGATCGATGCAGAAGTCATCCTGATGGCCCATATGCTTTGGAAGGAGTTGGGTTTGTCAGGTATTGAGTTGCAGATAAACAGTCTCGGGCAGCCTGACGAGCGCAATCTGCACAGAGCCGCTTTGATTGAGCATTTTGAATCCCATCTGGATCTGCTGGATGAAGAGGCCAAGCGGCGCTTGCACTTCAATCCACTTCGGCTTCTGGACTCTAAAAATCTCGGGATGCAGGGTGTAATTGAGTCTGCCCCTAAGCTGATCGATTTCTTGGGTGATGCCTCCAGAGAGCATCTGGAAACGGTGAAAAAGATTTTGGATGCTCACGGAGTGCGCTACACAGTGAATCCGCGCCTTGTTCGTGGGATGGACTATTACAACTTGACGGTGTTCGAGTTCGTCACCACCAAATTGGGATCTCAAGGCACGGTTTGTGCCGGTGGTCGCTATGACTACTTGATCGAGCAAATCGGAGGGAAACCAGCTCCCGCAGTGGGATGGGCCATGGGGGTTGAGCGCGTTCTGGAATTAATCAAAGAGTCCGACGTGGCACTGATGCAACCGAATCTGGATGTTTTTGCAGTGATTACAGACATCGCACATTTGCAATCCGTGATGCCATCGCTGCAAGTTCTTCGGGAAGCGGGTCTTTCTGTCCAGATGCAAGCTAGCACCTCTGAAGGGATGCCGAGCATGAAATCTCAGTTTAAACGTGCAGATGCGTCGGGTGCCCGATTTGCTTTTGTGTTTGGACCTGACGAAATCGCAACTGGACAAGTTACCGTCAAATCATTGCGAGATTCGAATGTTCCGCAAGCCACTCTTCGGATTGATGAGATGGCCTCATGGGCTGCTAGCCTTCATCCAATCGTTTAAATCAGGTTCAATATGGCAAATCATTTAGATCTCGAAGAACAAGAGCAACTCGATCAACTAAAGCATCTTTGGAAGCAGTACGGGAACGCAATTTCCTGGTTGTTGATCATCGTGTTTGGTGCCTTTGCTGCTTGGAATGGCTACCAATGGTGGTCTAAGCGGCAGGCCGAACAAGCTTCTGCCATGTATGAAGAAGTGGATCGTGTCATTGCTGGTGGCGATGTTGCTGCTGCGGACCGTGCCTATGGAGATATGCGCCAGCGATTTCCCTCCACGGTGTATACCCAACAAGCAGGTCTCACCCTTGCCAAAGTGGCTTACCTTTCGGGTAAACCTGATGTGGCTCAAACTGCGTTGACCACCGTTGCCGAAAGTAGCGCAGACTTAGGATTGGCGGCATTGGCGAGAATACGACAAGCGGGTTTAATGATTGAAGCCAAGAGTTTTGACGGGGCAGCAAAGACATTGGATGCCAAGTTCCCCCTCGAGTTCATGGGCCTCGTTGCTGACAAAAAAGCCGACCTGCTTATGGCACAGGGTAAAACCCAAGAAGCGGTGGCAATTTACAAGGACGCAATCAAGCAATTGCCCGAGCGCGACCAATACCGCCGGCTGGTGGAAGTCAAACTTGCTGCGCTGGGTGTCAGCGAATCGAAGTGAGTCGAAATTTGGATATGCGACGGACCGCTGATTTTCTGATGGTAGGGGTAATGGCCTTTGTGTTGGCTGGCTGCGCCGGTCCGTCCAAACCCAAGCCTGCTGAACTCGGGCCCGCAGCCTCACTATTGGCCGTGAAGAAGGTCTGGTCTGCATCGGTTGGGGAAGTCGGTTTTCCACTGGAGGCAAAGCTGGTTGGCTCCTACATATATGTGGCATCCAGTTCTGGAACAATTTCGAGCTTGGATTCAGATACCGGGGTCGTCCGCTGGACGGTAGATATAGGTAAGAGAATTTCGGCTGGTGTCGGTGCAGATGGCGAAAAGACTGCCGTCGTTACGACCGACGGGGAGTTGGTTGTATTGCAGAAAGGGAAGCGGGTCTGGCAACAAAAGTTGACTTCCGTCGCCGTAACGCCACCTTTGGTTGCCGGGGGACGCGTTTTTGTGATCACTCCCGACCGGACGCTTATTGCTTTTGACAGCGAAACGGGTAAGCGCCTTTGGCAACAACAAAGGGGTAGCGATAGCCTGGTGTTGGATAGGGGCGCTGTGCTTTTCCCTGCGGGTGATACCCTGGTGGCAGGAATCGGTGGGCGGTTAGTGGGTTTGAATCCATTGACAGGTACTCAGCGTTGGGAAATTCCAGTGTCCGTTAGTCGAGGAACCAACGAGGTCGATCGCCTGGTGGACCTTATGCCAGGAATCAGTCGCCTGGGATCTGATGTGTGCCTTCGCGCCTACCAGATTGCAGTAGCGTGTGTGAGCCTGGCGAGTCAAAAGGTCATATGGTCCATAGCTGCAAACGGATTCACTGGTGTTTCTGGCGATGACAAGTTGGTGTTTGGTACAGAGGCCGATGGCAAGCTTGTAGCATGGCGCCGCGCTGATGGTGAGGTGGCATGGCAATTGGCGACCTTGAAGTGGCGTGATTTGGGAACACCGTTACTTCTGGGGGAAACTCTGGCGGTACCTGATAGTGCCGGACTCGTGCACCTACTCTCGAAAACAGACGGTTCCTCTTTAGGGCGTTTGGTACTTGATGGTTCACCACTGGGGGCGTCGCCTGTCCTTGCTGGAAAAACGTTGGTCGTTGTGACCCAAAAGGGAGGTATTTTTGCCTTCCGTCCAGAATAGAAGAGGTCCCGAATGAAGCCAGTTATCGCCCTTGTGGGGCGCCCGAATGTCGGGAAGTCGACCTTGTTTAATCGCCTGACGAAAACCCGCGATGCAATCGTTGCCGACTATGCCGGTTTGACACGTGATCGCCATTACGGCAGTGGCAAACACGGAAAACAGGAATTCATCGTTATTGATACCGGCGGTTTTGAACCCGATGCCGGGAGCGGCATCTTCAAAGAGATGGCGAAGCAAACCCGGCAGGCGGTTGCCGAGGCTGATGTGGTTGTATTTGTGGTGGATGCTCGCGCGGGGTTATCAGCACAGGATCATGACATCGGCAACTATCTGAGAAAGCTTGGTAAGCCGTGCCTTGTTGTGGCCAACAAGGCGGAGGGCATGAAAGCCGGTTCCCAGCTTGCTGAGTTCTTTGAGCTAGGCTTGGGCGAGGTCTTCCCAGTATCTGCTGCCCATGGTCAAGGTATGCGTTCTTTGGTCGAGATGGCACTGGACGCATTGCAACTTGAAGAGCCGGAGAACGACCCTGAACCGTCTGATCCCTCCGTGATCAAGCTTGCAGTTGCCGGCAGGCCAAACGTAGGCAAGTCGACCCTAATCAACACATGGTTGGGTGAAGAGCGTTTGGTGGCATTTGACATGCCCGGTACCACGCGGGATGCCATTTCTATCCCCTTCGAGCGGGAAGGTCAGAAGTTTGAATTGGTAGACACCGCAGGATTGCGCAAAAAAGGCAAAGTGTTTGAAGCCATCGAGAAATTCTCGGTCGTCAAAACATTGCAGGCCATTGAGTCTGCCAGCGTGGTCCTCTTGTTGATTGACGCAGAACAAGGCGTGACGGATCAGGACGCCCACATTGCGGGCTATATCTTGGAGTCCGGTCGTGCTGTAGTTGTGGCGGTGAACAAATGGGATGCCATCGACGAATACCAGCGCGAGTTGGTGAAGCGATCCCTGGAGACCCGCCTGGGCTTCTTGAAGTTTGCTGCATTGCATCTCATATCGGCCAAAAAACGACAGGGCTTAGGCCCGCTCTGGGGAGCAATTGCTCAAGCTCACAAAGCGGCTAATTGCAAGATGCCGACGCCTGTTTTGACCCGCTTGCTTTTAGAGGCAGTGCAATTTCAAACACCAAAGAAGACTGGCGCATACAGGCCCAAATTGCGTTATGCCCACCAAGGGGGGATGAATCCGCCCATTATTGTGATTCACGGAAACTCCCTTGAGCACGTGACCGAGGCCTACAAGCGTTTTTTGGAGGGTCGATTCCGAAAAGAGTTCAACTTGATTGGAACTCCATTACGGATTGAGATGAAGTCTTCTCAAAATCCATTCGCTGATAAAGATTAATTAAAGCAGCAAGTTACTTGACAAGTCTCTGTGCGTAAGCCCCACTTCAGTCGGAGGGGCTCGAAGCATGTGTGGTATCGTCAGCCTCTCATCATTTTTTGAACACGGAGAATATCGTGAGCAACAAAGGCCAACTCCTCCAAGATCCTTTCCTGAACGCTTTGCGTCGTGAACATGTGCCTGTTTCCATTTATTTGGTGAACGGCATCAAGTTGCAGGGACAGATCGAATCTTTTGACCAGTATGTGGTCTTGCTCCGCAATACAGTGACACAAATGGTGTACAAGCATGCCATTTCAACTATTGTTCCCGGACGCGCAGTGAACCTGGCAGCCGCTGGCGACGAAGCAGCATCAGCTTGATGCTTCAAGAGCGGGGATCGCTTCGGATCCTCCTGCAGTGAATTTTTTTCCCATTGAATAATCCTCAAGAAAGCAAATTGGCGCCAACCATACTGGTGGGTGTCGATCTGGGTGGTCCGAATTTCGATTCTGAGCTGGAAGAGCTCGGACTTTTGGCTCAAACAGCAGGATTGCAACCTGTGGGGCGTGTTGTGTGCAAACGCCGCGCTCCAGATGCAGCGTTGTTTGTAGGTTCCGGTAAAGCAGAGGAAATCCGGCAGTTGGCACTGCAGACCGGTGCCACCGAAATTTTGTTCGACCAGGCGCTCAGCCCCGGTCAACAACGAAATCTGGAGCGGCACATGCAGCTTCCGGTCAATGACCGGACTTTCTTGATTCTTGAGATCTTCGCGCAAAGGGCGAGGAGCCATGAAGGCAAGTTGCAGGTTGAGTTGGCTCGACTTCAGTACCTCAGTACACGCTTGGTGCGCCGCTGGTCTCATTTGGAACGGCAGCGAGGGGGTATCGGAACACGCGGAGGTCCCGGTGAAACCCAGATTGAACTGGACCGCCGGATGATCAGCGAGAATATCAAGCGAACCAAAGAGCGTTTGAGCAAAGTCAAGCGACAGCGACAGACGCAACGCCGTCAACGCGAGCGCCGTGATGCATTCAACATTTCGTTGATAGGCTATACCAACGCAGGCAAATCCACGCTGTTCAATGCGTTGGTAAAGGCACGCGCCTACGCTGCCGATCAGCTGTTCGCAACCTTGGACACTACCACGCGGCAACTGTACCTCGGTGAGGCCAACCGATCGGTATCTTTATCCGACACCGTGGGATTCATTCGCGATTTGCCCCATGGTTTGGTGGATGCTTTTCAGGCCACTTTGCAGGAGGCTATTGATGCCGACTTGCTTCTTCACGTCGTAGACGCTGCCAATGTGGACTTTCCGGAGCAAATCGCCCAGGTCCAGGCAGTACTCAAAGAGATTGGTGCCGACGACATTCCTCAATTGTTGGTCTTCAACAAGGTTGACGCTATTTCCGCAGATGCACAACCCTTGCGTTTGGAAGATACCTATGAAATCGAGGGGCTACAGACTCCACGTATATTCGTCAGTGCGCGCAACTTGACTGGAATGCCTTTGCTGCGCCAAAAGTTGGCTGAAATTGCGAAATCTGCGACAGATTTGAATGACTTGCAGTTAATTCACCCTGAGCCCTCTGGGGACGGTGTGTGAATTGGCACAATGCGCCCCACAGCACTAAAGAAGATTCCATGAAACTATCTGCGTTTCGAATGAAGAGCATGCCATTGGCACCCTGGTTGCGTAATGTGTTCAATTTGAACGATTCCCGTTGGGGGCGCGGTGACGACAAGCAGGAAGGGCAGGGCCCTGAGGGCCAGGCCAAGCCCGAGGCGGAGCGGCCTTCGCCTGTTGCGGGTCCGCAGTCCGGCGGCCCCAAAAATACGTCCCAATCTGGCCCCCCCGATCTTGATGAGCTGTGGAGGGACTTCAACCGGAAACTGGCTGGCTTGTTCGGCGGAGGCAAGAAGCCTGCTGGAGGCAATGGCGGTGGCTTTCAACCTGACATGAAGAATGCTGGTATTGGCGCTGGCTTGATTGTCGGCGTGTTGGTCCTGATCTGGTTGGGCACGGGTTTCTTTATCGTGCAAGAAGGCCAGCAGGCCGTCATCACGCAATTCGGAAAATACAAATCCACAGTGAATGCGGGTTTCAATTGGCGTCTTCCATACCCGATTGAGAAGCATGAATTGGTATTCGTGAGTCAAATCCGCTCAGTAGATGTGGGTCGCGATGTAGTCCTCAAAGCCACCGGCCTGAAAGAGTCTGCGATGCTGACCGAGGACGAAAACATTCTCGATATCAAATTCGCAGTGCAATACCGTTTGAGCGATGCGCGGGCTTTCTTGTTTGAGAGCAAAAATCCCAGCGAGGCGGTGGTTCAGGCCGCCGAAACAGCGATCCGTGAGGTGATGGGCAAGATGAAGATGGACGCAGCGCTCTCTGAAGAGCGCGATCAGATTGCTCCACGTGTGCGAGCCCTGATGCAAACCATTCTGGATCGCTACAAGGTTGGCGTTGAGGTGGTCGGGGTCAACCTTCAACAAGGCGGAGTTCGCCCACCTGAACAAGTGCAGTCATCGTTTGATGATGTCTTGAAGGCCGGGCAAGAGCGCGAACGCGCCAAGAACGAAGCCCAAGCCTATGCCAACGATGTGGTTCCCCGCGCCGTGGGTTCTGCATCCCGATTGAAGGAAGAGGCAGACGCCTACAAGGCCCGCGTGGTAGCCCAGGCCCAGGGTGATGCCCAACGTTTCCGCTCGGTGTATGCCGAATACCAGAAGGCACCCCAAGTCATGCGCGACCGTATGTACTTGGACACCATGCAACAGATCTACAGCAACGTGACCAAGGTCATTGTGGATTCCAAGCAGGGTGGGAATTTGCTTTATCTGCCTTTGGACAAAGTGCTGCAGATGACAGGCGCGCCTGCTGCGGCTGAATCGGCTTCCGCTCCCGTTACATCCACGCAGTCAGCTCCGGCAGCGCCTGCGGCAGCTTTGGGCAACAACGATCCACGCAGCCGCGATGCCGCGAGAACCCGTGAACGCGACGTGCGCTAGGACAACACTATGAACCGTATTGGACTTATCTTCTCTTCGTTGCTGGTGCTGTTGGCGCTGGCAAGTTCCACCTTGTTTGTGGTGGATCAACGTCAATTCGGCGTGGTCTATGCCTTGGGCCAAATTAAGGAAGTGATCACCGAGCCCGGCTTGAACTTCAAGCTTCCGCCACCTTTCCAGAATGTGTCCTATATCGACAAGCGCTTGTTGACCTTGGACAGCACAGATGCCGAGCCCATGCTCACGGCCGAAAAACAGCGTGTGGTCATTGACTGGTATGTGCGTTGGCGCATTACCGAACCATCGGATTACATCCGCAACGTGGGCTTGAATGAGAGCGCCGGAGCCAGCCAGTTGAACCGGGTGGTGCGTAATGCCTTCCAGGAAGAGATCAACAAGCGTACGGTCAAAGAGCTTCTTTCGCTCAAGCGTGAAGCGTTGATGTCGGACGTGAAGGCGGAGGTTTTGGACAAAGTACGCGGAGCCAAACCTTGGGGTGTGGATGTCGTGGACGTTCGAATTACGCGGGTGGATTACGTGGAAGCCATCACAGAGTCCGTCTATCGCCGCATGGAAGCCGAGCGCAAGCGCGTAGCCAATGAGTTGCGCTCAACCGGTGCGGCAGAAGGCGAAAAAATCCGGGCCGATGCCGACCGCCAGCGTGAAATCACTATCGCCAATGCCTATCGCGACGCCCAGAAAATCAAGGGTGAAGGGGATGCAGAGGCTGCTCGCATTTATGCAGACGCCTTTGGTAAAGATCCTCAATTTGCCCAGTTTTATCGCAGTCTAGAAGCCTACAAGAGCAGTTTCGCCAACAAGAGCGACGTGATGGTTCTGGATCCCTCCGGTTCTGAGTTCTTCAAGACCTTCCGTAACGGCGGCGGCGCTGCGCCAGCAGCCAAAAAGTAGCGTGAACGCTGACGCGGTTTGGCTGGCACTGGCTTTGGTGCTGGTGCTGGAGGGTTTGTTTCCTTTTGCGTCACCCCAAGGGTGGCGCAATCTGTTTTCCCGGCTCTTGCAATTGCAAGATGGGCAGATACGTTTCTTCGGCTTGTGCAGCATCCTTTGCGGATTAGTCTGCATTTGGTGGCTGCTGCCCTGAAATCCGGGCTTCAAGGCCGGTAAAATCTCGGTTTTAACAGCCTCCCCTCAATTCCATGTCTGCTTGGGTCCTCCCGGATCACATTGCCGATGTGCTGCCTTCCGAGGCTCGCCACATCGAAGAAATACGTCGAGATCTGCTGGACATGGCCCGTTGCTATGGCTACGAGCTCGTGATGCCACCTATGCTGGAGCATCTGGAGTCATTGCTCTCTGGTACCGGTGAAGCGTTGGATTTACAGACCTTCAAACTGGTCGATCAGATTTCCGGCCGCATGATGGGTTTGCGTGCGGATAGCACGCCCCAAGTGGCCCGCATAGATGCGCACTTGTTGAACCGCAGCGGAGTCACCCGTCTTTGCTATTGCGGGCCTGTATTGCATACCCGACCTGCTGCCCCTCATGCGACTCGCGAACCGTTGCAGTTCGGCGCAGAGATCTATGGTCATGCAGGGCTGGAGGCTGACTTGGAAGTGTTGACACTCACCTTGGATGCACTCAAGGCCTGTAAGGTTGGCGCACTCACAGTGGACATGGCGGACGCCCGCATCGTGGGCAGTTTGCTCGACGAGTCCGGTTTGAGCAGCGCTCAAAAGAACGACGTCCTGTCTGCTCTCACATCCAAAGACAGCAGTGCATTGGCGGAGTTGACGCAATCCTGTCCACAGCCTATCGGCGCTGCTTTGCGTGGCCTCGTCAACCTGTACGGTGGTGCCGACGTGCTTCACCAGGCTCGCAAAGAATTGCCGGCCTTGCCAAGAATCAGCCAAGCGCTGGATCATCTGCAATGGCTGGCAGGTCATCTGGATGGCGTGAAGGTGTCCTTTGACCTCGCCGATTTGCGCGGTTATGCCTACTACACCGGTATGCGCTTTTCCGTATATGCGGCGGGCGCCAGTGACGCTCTGGCCCGTGGTGGCCGGTATGACGAGGTCGGTTCGGTGTTCGGGCGCAAACGTCCTGCCGTGGGCTTCAGTTTGGATGTCAAGGTATTGGCCCAAGCCGCCGAAGTGCGCCCCCTGCGGGCTGCGATTCGCGCGCCTTGGGGTGAGGCAGCGGCCTTGCGAGCAGCAATTGCGGATTTGCGCCGGCAGGGCGAAACCGTGGTGTGTGTCCTTCCCGGACACGAAAGTGAAGTCGATGAGTTCCATTGCGACCGTGAGCTGGTGCAAGCCGCTGGTCAGTGGGTCGTAACAGCTATTTAATCCAGAGCGAAATGAATACAACCAAAGGTCGAAATGTAGTGGTCGTCGGCACCCAGTGGGGCGATGAAGGCAAGGGCAAGCTGGTCGATTGGCTCACGGAAAGTGCCCAAGGGGTCGTCCGCTTCCAAGGTGGTCACAATGCGGGCCACACGCTGGTCATCAATGGCGTCAAAACCGCCTTGCACCTGATCCCTTCCGGCATCATGCGCCCCGGCGTCAAGTGCTACATCGGCAACGGCGTGGTCTTGTCTGCCGGCAAGTTGTTTGAAGAAATTGAAGGTCTGGAAAAAGCCGGTGTGGAAGTGCGCTCGCGCCTGCGCATCAGCGAAGCTTGCCCGTTGATTCTGCCTTTCCACGTGGCGCTGGATGTGGCCCGTGAAGCTTTTCGCGAAAAAGGTGGTACGGCCAAGATC
>RFQA01000440.1 GCA_009925925.1 Betaproteobacteria bacterium | reverse complement strand
GGCGCAGGCGGATCGGCGCTTCCACATGGCGCGGGTGCGCGCCATGTTCGAAGGCGCCGACGTGTTGGTCTACACGCTGGGGCTAACCGAGTCGTGGTGCCACCGGCAGGGCGCATACACCTATCCGGTCTGCCCGGGGACGGCGCGTGGCGTGTTTGATCCGCAGCAGCACCAGTTCCACAATTTGACGCAGGCGCAGGTGGTGGCCGATCTGGTGGCGCTGGTGGAGTTGGCCGGGCAGATCAACCCAGGCCTGAAGTTCATTTTCACGGTGTCGCCGGTGCCGCTGGTGGCGACCTATACGCAGCAGAACGTACTGCTGGCGTCGAGTTATTCCAAGTCGGTACTGCGGGCCGCGTGCGGTGAAGTGGCCGAGCGTTACGCCCAGGTGATGTACTTCCCGTCGTACGAAATCATCAGCCACCCGGCGTCCTTCGGCCAGTACCTGCAGGGAGACTTGCGGGAGGTGACCGAGCGCGGTGTCTCGCACGTCATGCGCTGCTTCTTTGCGGCGATGTATCCGGGGGCCGTGCAGTCCGAACCGGCCGTGCCCAGCGCTGCGCCACCCGCAGCTGCAGCGCCCGATATCGCGGCGCTGCTGCAGGGGGAGTGTGAGGAAATGTTCAATGACCTGCAGCGCGGCGGCGGCGCTGCAGCGGGCTGAGCGCCCGGGGAACTGGCCGCGGCCGCCGCATGTGCGGGGTACAGCCCTGACGCGTCACACCTGCATATTCATAATGTCTGTATAGGCCTGCACCATGCGGTTGCGCACATGCAGCGTAGCCTGGAAGCCAATCTGCGCTTTTTGAATGGCCACCATCGTCTGCTCAAGACTGACGTTGGGGTTTTCCATTTGCATTTCTTGTTGCATGTGCTTAGCTTCGTTTTGGGGCAGCTTTTAACGGCTTAAGCGCATTGGTAAACTCATGCGCAAAGCCACTGCCCACTCCTGTGGGCATTGATACGGGGTTGAGCTTTATGGTTATTGCACATATGTTTTTCCAAAATAAATCTTATTTTGATTTTTAAAGACTTAAGTTTTGAAATGGCGGAGAAAATAGTTGCTTTTAACTAGTGTGAGTTCAACTTCAATGACTAAAACCCGCTTCTGGGCTCAATTGTCAACAACTGACTTTGATCTTTTAGACAAATCCCGCACCATCGCTGTG
>RFQA01000439.1 GCA_009925925.1 Betaproteobacteria bacterium | reverse complement strand
CCCTCGGGGTTGATGTATGCAGCTGTGTGAAGCTGCGATATTCGCTGGATTGCGAAATCGGTTTGATTTTGCAACATTTTGTGACTCCCGTCTACTAGATTGGCAAATACTTTCTAAAGAAGTGGCGCGAACGCCTGCCTCTTTAGAAAGCCCCTTCGCTTGACGCGAAGGGACTCCATTTCAAGCCGCCAATTTCTCCGTGAGGAGTTGGCTCTTGAACAGTTGCTCCAGAGCATCTGGTAAACCCTCCACGGCCGTGATGACCACGGATTGGGGGATCAGATGTTGGATTCTTGAAGCGCCGGAACCGATACCGATTCCCATCACTTCAACACCTTGCGACTGCGCCTTGCGGATTTCTCTGTCTGCCGCGTGATGGTTGTTGGGTTCACCGTCGGTGACCACCAGCAACATCCGCTTTTGCACACGTTGATCCATCAGCTTGGGCAATGCAAGAGCCATCGCTTCGGCCAAGGGGGTGCCCCCGTTGGCGTACACGTCCTGCACATGCTTTGCGATCTGTCGCGCCGATTGCCCAAAGGCTTGCAGCGTTTGAAGATCGTTCACATTCCCCGGGAACATCTCGATGGAGGTTTTCACCTTCGTGATGCGTTCCAAGGCTTGCGAACAGGCCAGGCTGGCTTGCGCCGCACAGACAATGTCTTGGTCCATCGAGCCGGAGCGATCCAACAGAATCGTCACCGCTGCATCAATGCCACAGGTTTTAGCCTTCACCTTGAAGACATTCATCTCACCGAGCTTTTTCACACGCCACACGCGGTTGGGGACTATTTGTCCGCCGGCGGGCGCGAGCTTGCTGGGCTTGCGACGTTTGTCTTGCAGTTCCTTGGTGAAGACCCGCACCAAGCGACTGACGACGCCTGTCATGCGCACATCCAAGTCCATGCGGACCGGTGCAGACGTATCGGCATGACCGCCGCCTGCTGCCTGTCCAGCTGAACCTGCCTGGCTGGAGCCTGTTGATGAGGATGGAGCGGCTTGCGCCTGCTCTTCAACTTCAACCTGCTCCTGGGCCTGGCCCATGACCTCTTCGAGATCCTGAGCTGAACCTTGGGAGCCCTGCAGCGCACGCTCCAATGCTTTTTGCATCAGATCGTCCGACTCGGTTTGCTCCGCTCCGTTGGGATCCAAGTCCGGTGTACCGAATTT
>RFQA01000438.1 GCA_009925925.1 Betaproteobacteria bacterium | reverse complement strand
GTCCAGGCGGGCCTTGTAGGCGGGGCCTACTCCGGTCGTGTCGTAATTGATGACCAAGGGCTCTCCGGTTTTTGCGTGTCGACCGTCGGGGTAACCCGCCTCGGCCAGGAGTCGCTTTGCGTCCTCAATGGGCCGGCGACGCGCACGGCCGTCTGGGCCCATGATGTGGGTGACAGGGTTGGGCTTGATGGTGTCGTGGCCAAAGAGGCCGGCCACCACGGCGCTGTGATTAACCTGGGCGCGATTGTCTTCGAAGATAGCCACGTATTCCTCAAAGTCAAAGGCGATCGCGATGGCCTGTCTCAGCTTTCGATTCTTCGTCTTCTGCTCAGGCGTGTTTCCTGCGCCCACCACCGGATCGAGCCAGTTAAAGCCGAAGTAGGAGAAGCCGACCTGAATGGTGCTCGGCAGTTGAATCTTGCGAGCGACCAAATCACGTGCGCGACCCGTGTTGTCATCGATAGCCACCTGAAATGCAATGCCACTTTCGCCCCGTTCGATCTGCGGGGTGTCGTAGTAGCCCTGAATAAACTTTGTGAAGACGGAGGACCCTTCCTTGTCAAGGATAGAGACCATGCCGTCCACGAATGGGGTTCGCTTCCCGCAGTCTGCCAAGAGGCCCTTTCTTTCGTCTTCGGGCTCACCCTCGCAGGGATAGGTGCCACCGCGATAGTGGGGATTGCGGGAGAGCACCATGCGGGCATTTGGAATATTTTCGGTGAGCATGAAGGGACCCGTGCCGACTGGCCAACTATCTGGCTTGAGATTTTTCTGACTCATGCCTGGCTGGGCATAGAAGGCATCGACCTCCCAGGCCACCGGGGAAAAGAAAGTCATGGCGAGCCAGTACTTGAACTGCGGATACTTGCCTTTGACGTGGATACGAAAGGTGTGGGTGTCCACGAGTTCGACGCCCTTGAGGTCAAACTCTCGAAAGTCCATCCAGGGCAGGTGGCCAAACGGGCCCGCCTCTCGGGGAGACAGCTTCGATTTGATCTCATCGTTGACCTGCCGAGTCTGTTTGCCAAGCTCGGCCAGGCCCACGATTTTTTCGGAGAGAAATCCAAAGACGGGCGACTTGACGCGAGGGCTTGCCAGGCGCTTGATCGCGTAGATGTAGTCGGCTGCCGTGAGTTCTCGGCTGCCCTGTTCGGCAAAGTCTGAGGGTTT
>RFQA01000437.1 GCA_009925925.1 Betaproteobacteria bacterium | reverse complement strand
AGCGCGTCCCAAGAATCGTCGAGAGCAAGGAGGCCGTCCACATACCGTGTCCAACCACTTCATGCAAAGGCGTGTGGCTTGCGTACTCCGGGTCAAGGTGAGCCGGGTTGGTATCGAGCGAGACCGCGGCAAAGGCCTGGATGTCATCCTGCGAGAGCGTTCGGGACAGCGAAAAACTCTGGCCCTCCACAATCTCGTCAAACGTGGTGTTCTCAACAATCAATTCGTGGCTGTCAGTCATATTTCTCTCTCTCTGGGCTTAGGCCATAAAGTGAAAGCCGGCATCGACGTAGATGGTCTGCCCTGTCATGCCAGATGATTCAGGTGCACACAAAAAGGCAGCGAGGTTGGCAATCTCCTCGAGGGTAACCAGTCGCCCCAGGGCGCTGCGCTGAGCGGACTCTTTCATGAGCGCATCAAAATCCTGAATGCCCGAGGCGGCCCGTGTGGGGACTGGACCAGGCGAGACCGCATGAACGCGAACCTTCTGCGCACCAAGTTCAGAGGCCATGTAGCGCACGAGAGACTCCAGAGAGGCCTTTACTGGCCCCATCAAGCCATAGTGCGGAACCACCTCGTCAGCGCCATGGTAGGTCATGGTGAGAAGGCTCCCTCCCTGTGGCATATGTGGACTCACCAAGCGCGCCAGCTCAGCAAAGGAGTGGCACGAAATCGACATGGCCCGAGCGAAGCCCTCACGCGTCGAATCAACGACCCGTCCGTGGAGCTCCTCAAGCGGCGCCCAAGCAATCGAGTGGACCACAAAGTCAAAGTGCCCCATCTGATCAAGACCCGCCTGTACAAAAGCCTCAAGCTCTCCAGCCTGCTCCACATTGCAGGTCTTGAGGCTCACCCCCAGGGGGTCCGTCACCGGCGCCGCAAATCCCCTTGCCTTCTCATTCAAACAGCTCACCAGAAGCTCGGCGCCCAGGCTATGCAGCTGCCGGATAACCGCTGCTGCAATGCTGTGTTCATTGGCAAGCCCCAACACCAGGCCCCGACGACCATCTAGACGACACATTCCCATCGACATAAGAACTCCTTTTTTTAAAGCTGTAGCGGCAGGTCATGCCTGCGATCCGATTTAAGCGCGCGCAGAGCTGACTCTGCGGCCACCCGTCCCTCGTCCGTCGGAATCACCCAGACTTCGGCGCTGCTTGCGGGGTCCTG
>RFQA01000436.1 GCA_009925925.1 Betaproteobacteria bacterium | reverse complement strand
GATTTCCAAACCGGTGGTGATGGAGCTGTGCGAGAGCTTTTTCAGCCAATCGCCCCCTACCCGCATTCGGATTCGAGAAGAAACGCTTTCCGGGACCCTGGAGGCGCTACTCACCGGGCAGGCCGACCTGGCCCTGGGTGTGGGCCCCGACTCTGCGCGCACTGCGGGCGTGCACAGCAAACCCTTGGGCAGCATGACTTTTGTCTATGCCGTGGCGCCCCACCACCCTCTGGCCGATGCCCCCGAGCCGTTGACCGATGACGTGATCCAAAAACACCGCGCTGTAGCCGTGGCGGACTCCATCCAACGCGGAGCGGGCCAGACCTACGGCCTGCTAAGCGGCCAGGACGTCTTTACCGTGCCCACCATGCAGGCCAAGCTGGACGCGCAATTGCGCGGGCTGGGCGGCGGCAACCTGCCCCGCTGCATGGCCGATAGTTACATCACCACCGGCCGCTTGGTAGTCAAAAAAACAGAAAGACCCCAGCGCACGGTGCCGCTGCACTATGCCTGGCGCCTGTCCAAAACAGTGAACCAAGGCAATGCTTTGCAGTGGTGGCTGAATCAGCTGGAGAGTGAAACCACGCGGGCCGCACTGATATCGGAACACCGCACTTCATAAACGATTTACGCCCTGCAGCTGCGTGTATAAAGAGACCATTACAACTACTGGAGATTGCGCCCATGACAACATCCCGACACATCGCCATCGTGGGCGCCGGCATGGCAGCCATCACCTGTGCGCGCACACTGGTCCAGGCGGGTCATACCGTCACCGTGTTCGAGAAAAGCCGTGGCCCCGGCGGACGCATGTCGACGCGGGAAAGCGCCTTCGGCACCTTTGACCATGGCGCCCAGTACTTCACCGTGCGGGATGCGCGTTTCACCCAGGCCCTGCAAACCACGCCCGGCCTGTGCCGCCCCTGGAGCGCCAACACCGTGCGCGTGCTCGACTCGCATGGGCGTGTAGCTGCCGCCGCCCTGCCCGGCCGCGATGCGCACTGGGTACCTGCACCCGGTATGAACGCCTTGTTGCGCGCCTGGGCCAAGCCGCTGCTGGATGCAGGCCAGCTCTTGGTGAACACCCGCGTGACTGCGCTGGAGCAGGACTCGCTGCACAAAAAGAAATGGCAGTTGCGCACCTCGGGTGACGCGGGTACCAACCACGTC
>RFQA01000435.1 GCA_009925925.1 Betaproteobacteria bacterium | reverse complement strand
GGCAACTCCTCGAGAGATCGGAGCCCCAAGTCATCTAAAAAATGTCGGGTGGTGCCATAGAGCGCTGGGCGTCCCGGCGCATCCCGATGTCCTATTGCCTCGATCCATCCACGATCTTCAAGAGACTTCATTACCGTCGAGGACACGGCAACGCCTCGAATCTCCTCAATGTCTCCCCGAGTCACCGGCTGCCGATAGGCAATGATGGCAAGCGTTTCCATGACGGCTCGCGAATAGCGCGCGGGCTTTTCGGGCTTGAGTCGATCGAGAAACTCTCGCAAGTCTGGGCGGGATTGAAAGCGCCACCCAGACGCGAGCGTCACCAGCTCAACGCCCCGGTCGGACCAGTCTCGACGAAGGTCATCGAGCAACACGCGAATGGTCTCTTCATCGAGTTGATCTTCAAACAGCCGCCTAAGCACCGGAACGGACATCGGTTCGGTGCTTGTCAATAAGGCGGCCTCTAGCACACGCTTTGCCTGGGCCGTATTCATAATTCCGAAAATGTGGCGGAGAGAGGGGGATTCGAACCCCCGATAGGCTATGAACCTATACACGCTTTCCAGGCGTGCGACTTAAACCACTCATCCATCTCTCCGCTGAAAGAGGACAGAGTTCCTTGGGCACCCGTGCGCCCAAGAAGTCACAAACCTGCAAGTCTAACTCAGATCGACTGCTTGAGCTGATCGAGAATGGCCGGATTTTCAAGCGTGGACACGTCTTGCGTGATCTCCTCACCCTTGGCGAGCGTGCGAAGAAGCCGACGCATAATCTTCCCAGAGCGTGTCTTGGGCAGGTTGTCGCCAAAGCGAATCTCCTTGGGCTTGGCAATCGGTCCAATCTCTTTGCCCACCCAGTTGCGCAGTTCATTGGCCAACCGCTTGGCATCCTCACCAGCGGGGCGGGCCTGCTTGAGCACCACAAAGGCCACGATGGCCTCACCCGTGAGCTCATCTGGACGTCCCACAACAGCGGCCTCTGCGACCAGGTGATTGGCAACAAGCGCTGACTCAATCTCCATTGTTCCCATGCGATGGCCGGACACGTTTAGCACATCATCAATGCGGCCCATGATGGTGAAGTAACCGGTGTCGGCATCGCGAATCGCACCATCTCCAGCCAGATAGAGTCGACCGCCAAGCTCCTCAGGGTAGTACGACTTCTTGAATCG
>RFQA01000434.1 GCA_009925925.1 Betaproteobacteria bacterium | reverse complement strand
ACCTCGCACTCATGCCAGGCGTACCCCTTGGCGGCGAGGTCGTCGGCGTCGATGACGGTGCCGGTCGACACCAGGGTGCCGGTGTCGTCGAGAACTGCGAACCACGTTTCGGTGTCGCTCATGACAGGGACTCCCTCCAGTAGACGGTGACGTCGCTGTTGCCGGTGCCAACATTGCGACGAACGGCAAGGCGGGTGCTGGCCGACCAAACAAAGGGTGGCAGGAACGCAATCGGCTGAAGCGATCCAGACATCGAAGGGAACAGACCTGTGGCGCTGACCTCTGAGCCTGCAGCACCGAAACCGAACTCGACGGAGCCAGTGCCAGACGTCGAGGCCGAGGTGCACTGATACCCGATTACGTACGCGCCCCCCGCTTTGGGTGGCGTCGCTGCAACCTCGAACCATGTGCTATTCGAGGTGACTGTCACCGTTGATGTGGCACCGGCTTCGACTTGGATTCCGGCATATCCCGAAATGCCGTGAAGTGTGACCACGCTCCCCGATGGCAAGCTATTTGTCGGGCGCACAGCTAGTCGCGTTCCGCTGGCGGCATAGACGCCGAAGGGCAGTTCGTACCATGTGGCCGACGAGTGACTCGCGAAGTTGTCTGAGCGATGCTGAGCCTGCGCTCTGATGACTTCTGAACCCGCAGCACCGGTGCCGACAGCAATGATGTCGCCGGTGCCGCTGAATGATGGGGTCAAGATGGTCAGTCCATAGAAGAGAGTGTTCGATCCAAGCGATGCGGTCACCTGCGTCCACGATGCGCCAGTCAGTGCGCCGGCATAGGAGACGTTCGTCGCGTTGCTGGCGGAACCAACCGCTAGCGGATTTGGAACGCCCGCAAACGCAACCAACGACCAGGCTGCGCCATCCCACACCTCGAGCGTTGAGGCGTCGATGCGATAGGTCACCATGCCGGCCGTGGGGGCGGGAATGGCAGCGCCGCGCGCCGCTGCGCTGGCAAACACCATCACCGACTGATCTGCGAGATACGCATTCACGTCGGCCGACGTCACGCGCTCAAAACTCGCCCATTGTTTCCGTGGCATTGCCCCCCCTAGACCCAGCTCATGCCGTTGTAAACGGTCAGCTTCTTGATGTCCTTGCGCCAGGCGACTCGGCCAGCAGTAGGTGACGGAATCTGAGCAACTAAGTCGGCGCCACTA
>RFQA01000433.1 GCA_009925925.1 Betaproteobacteria bacterium | reverse complement strand
GGGCTGCGGGCGTAAGGCAGGTCAAACACCGCGTCCATTTCAGCAGTGGTGAGCGGTATGGGCGGCGGGGTAATCCACACATCTCGGGCGGTGTGGCCCTCGCCGTGGGCTTGCACCAGCGCGCGGGCGTTGCCGGGGTTGGTTTCAAGGTGCAGCACACGGTTGGCGTGGGCGTAAAGCACAGGGTCGGCCTTGACCTGCTCAAAACTGGGCAGGCGAATGACCGTACGGTCGCGCTCAGGCATTTGAAACTTGCCTGATGTCGAATTGGACAAGGCGGCGGACGGCACAAACACCAGTGGCTGAGACGTTGATAAGGAATTGCCTGCCGCCATACCAGAGTCAGGGCCATCTTCTTTAGTACACGTGGCACCCTGCTCTGCCGCTTGCTCCTGCGTGGTCATGTAAGGGTTGATGTGCGCCTGTATCGGGCCCGGCGTATCGACCTGGGTGGAATCGATTTCAGACCAGCCCAACCGCGTGGGGTCGTCAGGGCGGCGCACAAAGGCGGTGCCGCGCACATCGGTAATCTGCGTGACGGGCACTTTGGCCGCCAAGCGGTGTGCCACCTCCACCAGCGCACGCTCGGCGTTGCCGTACAGAAGCAGGTCGCACTTGGCGTCCAGCACAATGGAGCGGCGCACTTTGTCAGACCAGTAGTCGTAGTGGGCAATGCGGCGCAAAGAGCCTTCAATGCCGCCCAAAATCAGCGGCACATCCGGAAAAGCTTCGCGGCAGCGCTGGCTGTACACAATGGCGGCGCGGTCGGGGCGCTTGCCGCCCATGTTGCCTGGGGTGTAGGCGTCGTCAGATCGAATTTTGCGGTCCGCCGTGTAGCGGTTGATCATGGAGTCCATGTTGCCCGCCGTCACGCCCCAAAACAAGTTGGGTTTGCCAAGCGCCTTAAAGGCTTGGGCACTGGTCCAGTCGGGCTGCGCAATGATGCCCACCCGAAAGCCCTGCGCCTCCAGCACGCGGCCCACCACCGCCATACCGAAACTGGGGTGGTCTACGTAGGCGTCGCCGGTGACCAAAATCACGTCGCAGCTGTCCCAACCCAACTGGTCCATTTCGGCGCGGCTCATGGGCAAAAATTTTGCCGTGCCAAAGCGCGCCGCCCAGTACTTTCGGTAGCTGGTCAGGGGTTTGGCCGCACGAGGAAAGTGCGAGACGTCAAC
>RFQA01000432.1 GCA_009925925.1 Betaproteobacteria bacterium | reverse complement strand
TGAGCCGCAGGTAGGCCAGTGCATGCTTCACCTCGGCCCGCTCAAAAAATCGCAGACCACCGAATACGCGATAGGGCATTCCGGCCTGAAAGAGCGCCTGCTCCAAAATTCGTGACTGCGCATTACTCCGATAAAGCACCGCCATCTCAGATCGAAGCAGCCCCTCGTTCACCAGGCTACGAATCTCCTCGACGATCCACTGGGCCTCGAGCATGTCGCTGGCCGCCTCCATTACGCGAAGAGGCTCACCCGCACCCGCATCCGTCCAGAGGTTTTTGCCAAGGCGGTCTGTGTTGTTTCGGATGAGCGCATTGGCAGCATCCAGAATATGTCCATGGGAGCGGTAGTTTTGTTCCAGCTTGATGAGGTGCTTCACACCGAACTCACTCTCAAACCGGCGCATGTTCTCCACATCAGCGCCCCGAAAGGCATAGATGCTCTGGTCATCGTCCCCCACCGCAAAGACGCCGGTGGCCGGTGTCGAGAGCTGTTTGAGCCACTCATACTGCAGGGGGTTGGTGTCTTGAAACTCGTCGATGAGTACGTGGGCGAATCGGCTACGGTAGTGGTCCCGAAGCGCCGTGTGGCGACGAAGCAGCTCCACCGATCGCAGTAGAAGCTCGCCAAAATCCACCACACCTTCACGCTGGCACTGCTCATCGTAGGCACTGTAGAGCTCGATGAAGCGTCGGTTGTAACCGTCGGAGTCCTCCACATCCGGCGCCCGCAGACCCTGCTCTTTGGCGCTGTTGATAAAGGACTGCACCTGACGCGGCGGAAACTTCTCGTCATCAACGCCCAGAGACTTCATCAGTCGCTTGATGGCCGCGAGCTGGTCCTGGCTGTCGAGTATCTGAAAGCCCATGGGCAGATTGGCGTCCCGGTGATGGGCCCGAAGCAGCCGGTTACAGAGTCCGTGAAAGGTTCCTACCCACATACCCTTCAAGTTCACAGGCAGCATCGCACCGAGCCGTGCCAACATCTCCCGGGCGGCCTTGTTGGTGAAGGTGACCGCAAGTAGGCCGTAGGGGCTTACCTGGCCCGTAGAGATCAGCCAGGCAATGCGTGTCGTCAGCACCTTGGTCTTGCCGCTCCCAGCCCCAGCCAGAATGAGGGCCGGTTCTGCGGCAAGGGTGACGGCCTCCCGCTGAGGGGGGTTCAGACTCTCAAGGAGAGTCGAGGTGTGGGAGGACGACATC
>RFQA01000431.1 GCA_009925925.1 Betaproteobacteria bacterium | reverse complement strand
GTGAACAACATTGACGCACTCAAAGCAGCTACCGAAGGCAACCCGAACGTGGTGGCCGTGTTCTTTGAAGCCATCCAGGGCGAAGGCGGCGTGAACCCCATGCACATGGACTACCTGCGCGACGTGCGAGCCCTGTGCGACCAGCGCGACTGGCTCTTGATGATTGACGAAGTGCAGTGCGGCATGGGCCGCACCGGCAAGTGGTTTGCCCACCAGTGGGCAGGCATCCAGCCCGATGTGATGCCCCTGGCCAAGGGCCTGGGCTCCGGCGTGCCGGTGGGCGCTGTGGTGGTGGGCCCCAAAGCCGCCACCATCTTCCAACCCGGCAACCACGGCTCCACCTTCGGCGGCAACCCGCTGTCCATGCGCGCCGGGGTCGAAACCATCCGCATCATGGAAGCGGAAGGTCTGCTGGCTAATGCCGAAAAGGTGGGCGCCCACCTGAAAGCTGGGCTGGAAGCCGCTCTCAAAGCCGAGATAGCCAACGGCGGGGTGAAAGAAGTGCGCGGCCAGGGCCTGATGATGGGCGTGGACCTGTACAAGCCCTGCGGCGCCCTGGTGCAACGGGCTGCCGATGCAGGTTTGCTGATCAGCGTGACGGCTGACAGCGTGGTCCGCCTGGTGCCCCCCCTGATTTTGAGCGTGGCCGAGGCCGACGAGATCGTCGCCATCCTCGCGCCCCTGATTGCTGCCTTTTTGAAAGAAACCGCATGAGCCTCTCCAGCAACGCCGTCCCCAGCACCCTGCCCCAAGGCGCGCCGCCAGTGCGGCACTACCTGCAGTTCGACGACTTCAGCGCCGACGAATACGCCTACTTGCTGGAGCGCGCGGCCTTCATCAAGCGCAAGTTCAAGACCTTTGAGCGCCACCACACCCTGGTGGACCGCACGCTGGCCATGATCTTCGAGAAGGCCTCCACCCGAACCCGCGTAAGCTTTGAGGCCGGCATGTACCAATTGGGCGGCAGCGTGGTGCACCTGACCACCGGCGACAGCCAGCTCGGCCGCTCCGAGCCGATTGAGGACAGCGCCAAGGTCATCAGCCGCATGACCGACATTGTGATGATCCGCACCTACGAGCAAACCAAGCTGCAAGCTTTTGCCGCCAACTCGCGGGTGCCCGTCATCAACGGCCTGACCAACGAATTCCACCCCTGCCAGATCCTGGCGGACATCTTCACCTACATCGAGCACCGCGGCC
>RFQA01000044.1 GCA_009925925.1 Betaproteobacteria bacterium | reverse complement strand
TCGTCGTCCACATGCGACTGCTGCACCACCAGCAAAGCAGCCGCTTGGGTGAGGTGGCTGTCGAGCAGCTCATCGAGTTCATGCCGGGCGTCCACCCAGGTCCAGGCCGCAGCAGCCAGCCAGACCAGTGCCACGCCGGCCGACAGATAGGCCAGCAGGCGCAGTTGCATGGAGTGCAGGCGCATCATCCTCAAATGCCTGCTTTGGGGTTGAGCATGTAGCCCACACCGCGCACGGTTTGGATGACATCGGCCTGCAGCTTGCGACGCAGGTGGTGGATATGCACTTCGATGGTATTGCTCTCGACCTCCAGGCCCCAGCTGTACATCTGCTGCTCCAGCTGTTCGCGCGACAGCACGCGGCCGGCACTGCGCATCAAGGTATGCAGCAAATCAAATTCGCGGGTCGACAGCGGTACGGCCTCGTCCATCCACGTGACCTGCCGGGCAGACGGGTCCAGGCTCAGCGCGCCGGCCTGCAAGATGTCTTGCGCCACGCCGTGCGAGCGGCGTACCAGTGAGCGCAAACGCGCTGCCAGCTCGTGCAGGTCCACCGGTTTGAGCACATAGTCGTCAGCCCCGGCGTCCAGCCCACGGATGCGGTCGGGCACCGCGTCACGGGCCGTGAGCACCAGCACGGGGGTGGTGTTGCGTGCGGCGCGCAGGGCCTGCAGCACCTCCATGCCATCTTTGCCGGGCAGGCCCAGATCGAGCACCGCAGCGGCATAGTCCACGGCGCGCAGCTCGCGCTCGGCGGCCACGCCGTCGCGCACCCAGTCCACCTGAAAACCCATCTGCCGCAGGCCGGCGCGCAGGCCATCGCCCAGCATGGAGTCGTCTTCAGCCAGCAGGATACGCATGGGTCATTCCATCAAAATTCAGGGAGTGGCACAAGGAGTGCGCCTTGTCATTTTGCACGCACCGAGCGCGCGTAACTCTTGCGTGTTGCTCAATCGGAATCGCCGGACTCCCGCCCGCTCAGAAGGTCAGTGACAGCCTGCGCAGAGATCAAGCCATTAGGAGACTGCTGCCACTCCCAGCTCCAGTAGCCCAGCACCGCCACCAGGATCAAGACCGCCAGCCACGCGTGGTTGCGTTTCACCAAGTCGGGGCCCGGCCCTTGCCCGCGGCCGTGCACCATCTGCATGGCCAAGTTTTTGCGGCGCAGCAGGCTGAGCAGCAGCACGATGCCCACATGCGCCAGTACCACGACCAGGAACGCATTACCAGCTAGTTCGTGCACGTCTCCCAGCCAGCCGCCCCATTCGTTGTACGTGGCGTAGCCCGACAGCGTGAGCGGCACCACCAGCACCATCAAGGCGACGACCGCCACAGCCAGTGCCAGGTTCTGCCCTTGGCGCCAGTTCACCGCAGCCCATGTCCGGTCTGCGGTGCCCTGGACCACGGATGCCAGCCATTGCGGTAGCGACCGGAGCTTGCCTGCCAGCAGACTCAAGCGCGCATGGCGGGGCCCGACCAAGCCGTACACCAACCGGAACACGAGCAAGCCGGCCATGCTGTAACCCAGCGTGACGTGCAAGAGCCGCATAGCCTCACCCTCCACGGTGAGGTACGCGCCCAAAAAACACAGTGCAAACAGGGCATGGAAGACCCGGGTGGGCGCATCGACGATACGGCGGCTGCGCGCGGCGGGGACTGGGCTGCCGGTATGGGCCGCTGTTGCGGCTGTGGGGAAAGAAGTGGAAGACATGAACTTAACTCTCCATCAATCAGACCAGTTGCGGCGAAAGCGCGCGTCCAGACCTTTGGGAAATTGGATTTCGGATTCGCGGAAGCTGCCCTTGTCGGCCGCGGTGTGGCAGGCCGCACAGTTGGCAGCGCTTTTGACAGCTGCCTGCTTCCAGATTTGCGGATCCACCTCGTGGTGCTTGCGCACGAACCATTGCGACCGGGTAATGCGGTCTTGCGGTGGCTCTTCAGACACCCGCTTGTACGTACCGGCATGGGTTTGCAGCCAGCCACTGATCTCGCGCACGCTGGCTTCGTCGAGTGATGCATCGGTGCCGTAATGGGTGGGCAGCGATCCCATGAGTCGCTTCCACGATGCGGCGGGCAGCATGCCGGGCGGATACGCCAAGTGGCAAGCGGCGCACTCCTGCTGGTACTTGGGCAGCGGTGCGACACGCTGCGGACTGTCTGCGCGCGCAAGGCCAGCGCCGGCCAGCAGCACGATTGCTATCCATTTCATAGCTGCTCGCGCATATCGGACGGGCGTCAGGGGCTTGTTTTTCATATTTCTTCCTTTGCGAAGAGGCACAACTCAGCGCTTCAGGCTCACCAGCCAGGCCAGCACATCGGCCTTCTCGGCGGCCGTGCATTCGCGGGCGAGCACGTCGTTGCAGTTGCGGCGGAACCACTTCTCGCTTTTGGCTGGGTCGGTGAAGCGCTCGGGGTTGAAGGCGGGCGCGAGCGCGGAGATGGATTTGCCCGTATTCGCGTGCTTACCCTCGCCCGTGGGCTGGGCGTTGTGGCAGGACGCGCAGCTCCATTCGCGGCCATGTTTGGCATTGAAAAACTGCTGGCCCTGCGCCGCGTTCGGGCTGCGGCCGGCTTGGTCGCTCAGGGCGTTAAGCTGCTCTTGCGGGGTGCCGGCCCAGGCAGTTCCAGCGTGGGTGACTGCAAGGACGGCAGCGAAGACAAAAGTGCGTCCAAAGCGGGCTGCAGCAACTGCTGTAACGGGGATGCGTGACATGGTGACCTCCATGACCGGCATGGTGGCCCGCGAAGATTAAGCAGGTCTTAAGCGCTGCGCTGCGGCGCGCTACAGGTCGGCGCGCGGTTGCTCACTGTGGCTGACGTCCAGCCCGTCAGCCACATAGGCAGGGCCCTTCATCACCATGACCACTACGCAGCCAATGGCCGCCGTGATCACCAGCGTCCAGTGGAACACGATGGCCCCGAACACGATGAAATCCGCCAGCTGCAGCGCCCGCGCCTCTGCAGGGTTACCGGCGTCCGCGCCTGCGTGGTAGAGCGCCAGCCCCAACAAAGGCAGCGCGGTGCCCGCCAGGGCAATGAGCGGCAGCTTGCGCCACAAGGCCCACTCCAGCCCGGAGGCCGAGCGGATCGATTGAGGCAGTTTGTTCAGCCAGCGCATGCCTGAAATGTAGGCAGTTGCGGGCCGGGGCGCATTGCCTCAGGTCAAGCCGCGCACCACATTCATGGCTTCTTCCACCCGCTCCACCGCGTGGATGGTCATGCCATCGATCGGTTTTTTCGGCGCATTCGCCTTGGGCACCACGGCCATGGTGAAACCGAGCTTTGCGGCTTCTTTCAGGCGCTCCTGCCCACGCGGCGCGGGGCGCACTTCCCCGGCCAGGCCCACTTCGCCAAAGGCGATAAAGCCTTTGGGCAAGGGCTTGCCACGCAGGCTGGAGGTGATGGACAGCATGACTGCCAAGTCAGCCGCCGGCTCGCCGATACGCACGCCGCCCACCGCGTTGATGAACACATCCTGGTCCATACACGCCACGCCCGCGTGGCGGTGCAACACCGCCAGCAGCATGGCCAAGCGGTCTTTGTCCAAGCCCACGCTCAAGCGCCGGGGCGACGGGCCACCCATGTCCACCAGCGCCTGAATCTCCACCAACAACGGGCGGGTGCCTTCCAGCGTGACCATCACGCAACTGCCGGGCACCGGCTCGGCGTGTTGGCTCAGAAAAATGGCGCTCGGATTGCTCACGCCCTTCAGGCCTTTTTCGGTCATGGCGAACACGCCAATTTCGTTCACCGCGCCAAAGCGGTTTTTGATGGCGCGCACCAACCTGAACTGGCTGTGCGTGTCACCCTCAAAGTACAGCACCGTGTCCACCATGTGCTCCAACACACGCGGCCCGGCCAACGCGCCCTCTTTGGTCACATGGCCCACCAACACGATGGCCGTGCCGCTGGCCTTGGCCGCACGGGTCAGGTGGGCTGCGCACTCGCGCACCTGTGCCACCGAGCCCGGCGCGCTGGTGAGCTGCTCGGAGTACACGGTCTGGATGGAGTCGATCACCGCCACGTCCGGGCGGTTGGCCTCCAGGGTGGCGAGGATTTTTTCGAGCTGAATCTCGGCCAGCACTTTCACCTGCGAGTGGTCCAGCCCCAGGCGGCGCGAGCGCAACGCGACTTGCGCCCCGCTCTCTTCACCCGTCACGTACAAAAAGCCCCCACGCTCCCCCGCTGCGCGAGGTCCGCTGCCCCCCGAGGGGGCTTTCGCGCCTTGGGACGGCCCGGCGGCGCTCCGGGTGTTCCTGCTCGCGCGCTCCATCGAATCGAGCGCCTGCAACAGGAGTGTGGACTTGCCGATGCCGGGGTCGCCGCCGATCAACACCACGCCGCCCTCCACCATGCCACCACCCAGCACACGGTCCAGCTCCTCGTGGCCGGTGGGGGTGCGCTCCACGTCCTGCGCTTCGATATCGGACAGCACCGTGACCTCGGCCGTCTTGGCCAACGAGGCAAAGCGGTTTTTGGCCGGGCCGTCGCTGCTGGCCACGGATTCGATCAGCGTGTTCCAGGCGTTGCAGTGCGGGCATTTGCCCAGCCATTTGGGGCTGGTGCCGCCGCACTCGTTGCAGGTGTAGATGGTTTTGTCTTTGGCCATGGCGGGAATAATACTGTACAAAACCACAGATGCCAAACTGCGCAGACCATACGCCAGATCACAGACGGCAACGCCCTGCATCTCTAGCATGGTGAAAAGTGCCCCGGGAGTTTGCTACCAAATTAGGAGCTGCTCGCGCACATTCCACAAGGGCTACATGCCAATTTCACCTGAAACAATGGCCCCCACTGCCGACAGCACTGCGTCCCAAGGACTGAGCAACGTACAGGCCGCCGAGTTGCTGGCCACGCACGGCCCTAACGCACTGCCCGGCGCCGGCTCACGGCGCTGGACCGCCATCGCCCGCGAGACGCTGACCGAGCCTATGTTCCTGCTGCTGCTGGGTGCTGCCGTGCTCTACGGACTGCTGGGCGACTGGCAGGAGGGCGGCATTCTGCTCGGGCTGGTAGTCATGGTCGTGGCGCTCACGCTGTACCAGGAAGGCAAAACCGAACACGCCATGCAGGCCCTGCGCCAGCTCACCAGCCCGCAGGCCCAGGTGCTTCGCGACGGCAAGGCCCAAGCCGTGTCGGGCAGCACGGTGGTGCCCGGCGATGTGCTGGTACTGGCCGAGGGCGACCGGGTGGCCGCGGATGCCACGCTCTTGAGCGGCAGTGATGTGATGGCGGACGAGTCCATGCTCAGCGGCGAATCGGTGCCCGTCGAAAAGGCCGCCAATGGGGGCGACGCAGCCCTCTTCGGCGGCACCCTGCTGGTACGCGGCCACGGGCTGGCGCGGGTGGAGCACACCGGCGCGGCGTCGGCCATGGGGCGCATCGGCAGCGCGTTGGATGGCTTGGGCCCGGAAGACTCGCCGCTCAAGCAACAAACGACCGTGCTGGTCAAACGCCTGGCAGTGGTGGCGTTTGCTGCCAGCTTGCTGCTGATATTGGCCAGTGGACTGATGCACGGCAACTGGACCGCCGCACTGCTCTCGGGGATCGCGCTGGCCATGGCCTTGCTGCCGCAGGAGTTCACCGTCATCCTCACCGTGCTGCCGGCATTGGGTGCCTGGCGGCTTGCCAAACAGCAGGTGCTGACCCGCCGCCTGGCCGCCATTGAAACCTTGGGTGCGACCTCGGTGCTGTGTGTGGACAAGACCGGCACCCTGACCGGAAACCGCATGCGGGTGGCCGCCTTGTTTGCCTATGGTGGCACGGCAGCAGATCAAACTCTGGCCCTCCCTGGCGACGAACCCCACGCGCTGCCGGAGGCGTTTCACCGCGTGGCCGAGTACGCCATTCTGGCCAGTGTGGAGGAGCCGTTTGACCCTATGGAACAGGCCTTCCACCGGCTGGGCGCCCAGACCCTGCAAGATACCGAGCACCTGCACCGCGACTGGACCCTCGTGCGCGAATACGGCCTGAGCCCGCAGCTGCGCGCCATGTCGCATGTGTGGACGGCCGATGACGGCGATGCCCACATCGTGGCCGCCAAGGGCGCGCCCGAGGCGGTGTTCGACCTGTGCCACCTGCCGCCTGCCGAGTTGGCCCGTGCCCAAGCGGCAGCCGCTGCATTGGCAGACCAAGGACTGCGCGTGCTGGGCGTGGCCTCCAGCCGGGTACCGGGTGCAGCGGGCACTATCACCCTGCCGGGGCAGGAGCACGATTTCGACTTCACCCTGCTCGGCCTCATCGGGCTGGAAGACCCGCTGCGCCTGGGTATTGCCGACTCGGTGGCGGAGTGTTTGCAGGCAGGTATCCGGGTGGTGATGATCACCGGCGACCACCCGGGCACGGCCACTGCCATCGCAAAACACGCGGGCATCCTTACCGCAGCCACAGGGCCGGGTAACTCGGCGGCCGATGAAGTGCTCAGTGGCGACGTCATTGACACGCTGGACGACACCGCCCTGCGCGAGCGCATGCGCCACACGCGGGTGTGCGCCCGGGTGGCACCGGTGCAGAAGTTGCGCATCGTCCAGGCCTTGCAAGCCGAAGGGCAGATCGTGGCCATGACCGGCGACGGGGTGAACGACGCCCCCGCCCTCAAAGCGGCCCATGTGGGCATTGCCATGGGGCAACGCGGTACCGATGTGGCGCGCGAATCGGCTGCCTTGGTGCTGCTGGACGACAACTTTGCGTCCATCACTGACGCAGTGCGGCTGGGGCGGCGCATTTTCGACAACGTGCGCAAGTCCATGGCCTATGTGCTGGCGGTGCATGTGCCGATTGCCGGCATGGCGCTGCTGCCGGTGCTGCTGGGTTGGCCCACAGCCCTGTTCCCGTTGCACATTGCCTTTCTGGAACTGGTGATAGACCCGGCCTGCTCCATGGTGTTTGAAAACGAGCCCGCCGAGCAAAGCGGCATGCAACAGCCCCCGCGCGATGTGAAGGCGGCTTTGCTGAACCGTGGCACGCTCTGGCAGGCACTAGTCCAGGGCGTGGTCAGCCTGATGGCGGTCATGGGCGCGATGGCTTGGGGCTTGGCCCATGCCAGCCCGGAGCATGCGCGCACGCTGGCGTTTGCCACCCTGCTGCTGGTCAACCTGAGCCTGATCTTCATGAACCGCAGCGCGCAGCTGAACCCGCGTGCTTGGCTGCTGCGGCCCAATGGCGTGTTGTGGGGCGTATGTGCGGTGGCACTGGGGGTGTTGCTGGCCATGGTGTATGTGCCGTGGATACAGAAGCTGGCCACATTTGCCGCCTTGAATGCCGAGCAATGGGCGGTATGCGCAGTTTTGGTGGGGCTCACCCTGCTGGCCTGCGCCGGCCTGAAATGGGCAGGCCGCCAGCGGTTCAGCCTACCAAGTTCCTGATCAGGCCTTGGGCAGCCGGCTGCGGGCGCGCTGCACCCGGTCGGCACTGACGGCTATCTTCACCGACTGGAAGTTCAGGGGCGTTACCAAAGCCCAAGCCGGGTCGTTGGTGTCGCGGCAGATGTACTGCACCACGGGCAGGCTGTGCTTGTCCATCACCGGCACCACCCAAGGGGCGTTGGCCCGCGTGCCCCGCTGGGCAACGACCGCGGTGTCGCCATTAGCGAGCAGGACAAACGTGCCGGGGGGGTAGAAGCCCGTAGTGGTGGCCATCGCGGCACCCACATTGGCTGCGTCTCCTTCGGTGCCGGCAAAAATCGACTTGGCGGCTGCAATCGGCGGCAAGGGCGACCGAGTTTTTCGGGCCGCCATTTTGGCGACGAAGGCATCCGCCGTCGCCAGCACGCGGCGCGCCATGCGGTTGCGGGGCAAAGCATCCATGCTTTGTGGCTGGTGGTGCCAGCGGACCAGATCCAGTGTGTCCTCGTCTTCCAACCCCAGGTTGCGCAATGTGTCGGCACTCAGGCTTGCATGCTCAGCGATCAGTTTGCGCTGCCACTCTGACGGTGCCGTATTCTGGCGGGACAGGCTGTCCTGGTCCCGCGCCATGCCGATGTTCTGGGTCAGGGCTGCGTCCAGAAGGCTGCGGCGCAGGGTCGCGTCCAGACCCAGTTTCTCGGCGGTGAGCAGGCTGATGGCGCCGGTGAGCAGTGCATGGGTGGAGCAGTAGCCCAAGCTGTTGTCGCCCAGCATCTGGAACAGGCGGAACAAGGCATCGTCCGCATCAGCCGCCAGCAATTTGAGCACGCTGCGGGCAATGCCGTCGAGGCGGGATAGCGGGTTGATGGCCAAGCCGCCTTGGTACAAGATGCCGCGCAGCACGTCCTGCAAATCCGGCCAGCCGCCGCTCAGCGGGGTGCCCACCACATAGTCCACCTCGCGGATACGGGAGGGCATGGGCGCCTTGGCGATGGTTTGCACATCTACACCGTCGCGCAGCATCTCGTGCACCATGCGCTCGTAGGCGCGCTGCCAGGCCAAGGCGTCGCCCGGCGTGGAACTGGCATTGAAGGCGTGCAGCTTGTCGCGGTGCTGCTCGGAGACGATAGGTTGCCCTTTCTTCAGGAGCAGCTGGCCGGTATCGCTCCAGATGTCGATGGGCAAAGGCCGGCCCACTTCCAGCATGGCGATAGGAATGGGCACATATTTCATGGGAGGCTAGTCTGCCACGACCACCGGCACCCGCTGCGCGAGTGCACACATCAATTCATAACCCACGGTGCCAGCCGCCGCGGCAATTTCGTCAATCGGCAGCACCGCACCGTTGGCCGCGCGCCCCCACAGGGTGACTTCGGAGCCCATGCCAGCCTGGGGCACCGGGTCCAGGTCCACGGTGATCATGTCCATGCTGACCCGGCCCACGACGCGGCTGCGCACCCCGTTGATCAGCACCGGAGTGCCGGTGGGGCAGATGCGGGGGTAGCCGTCGGCATAGCCGCAGGCCACCACGCCAATACGCATCGGCTTGTCGGCTGTGAAGTTGGAGCCATATCCCACCGTATCGCCCGCAGACAGTGCGCGGGTAGCTATGATTTTCGCAGCAAGTGTCATGGTGGGCTGCAGGCCCCAGTGCGCGATGTCGTGCTCCGGGTAGTCCGGCGCGCTGCCATAGGTGGCAATGCCGGCACGCACCCAGTCTGACACCAGGCCGGGGCCGGAATGGCGCAGGGTGGCCGCGCTGTTGCTCACCGTGCGCTCGCCGGGCAAGTCGTCGGTGGCTTGCTTGAACACGGCCATCTGGCCGGCAATGCCTTTGGGGCCGTCGGCGTCGCTGAAGTGGGTCATCAGCGAAATTTCGTCCACCTGAGGCAACGCATTTAAGCGGGTCCAGGCGGAGCGCACCTGCTCCGGCTGAAAGCCCAAGCGGTTCATGCCGGAGTTGACCTTGAGGAACACGCGGTGTGGCTCGTTGGTTTTGTGGATGGCCAGCATGTCGATCTGCTCCTGGCAGTGCACGGTGTGCCACAGCCCCAGGCGGGAGCACAGCTCCAGGTCGCGTTGTTCAAACACGCCCTCGAGCAGAAGGATGGGCCCGCGCCAACCCAGGTTGCGTACCCGCTGGGCTTCTTCGAGGTCCAGCAGCGCAATGCCGTCCGCCCCCCGCAAGCCCTCGAAAGCACGCTCGATGCCATGGCCATAGGCGTTGGCTTTGACCACGGCCCAGATACGGGCATCCGGCGCAGCGCGGCGACAGACTTCGAGGTTGTGGCGCAGCGCCTGGGTATGAATAGTGGCTTGTATGGGACGTGGCATGGAGTGAGAGGCAAGAAGGGACTGCGAAGATTTTGACATTCCCTGCCGTGCTATAACCGTTGCACGTTTGGAGACTCACAACAATATCCTGCGCATTAGCCCCGCTAATACGCCTTGACCCCACCCATGAAACGCGGCTTCTTCACCATCATGTCAGCGCAGTTTTTCAGCTCGCTGGCCGACAACGCCTTGTTTGTGGGAGCCGTCCAGTTGTTGCGCAGTTCCGGTTCTCCGGAATGGCAGCAAGCTGCACTGGTACCCATGTTTGCGTTGTTCTACGTTGTATTGGCGCCTTTTGTAGGCGCCTTTGCGGACGCCCTGCCCAAAGGCAAAGTCATGCTGATCAGCAACAGCATCAAGATCGTGGGCTGCCTGTTGATGCTTTTCGGCACCCATCCGCTCATGGCCTACGCCATCGTGGGGTTGGGTGCTGCGGCCTACTCCCCGGCCAAGTACGGCATCCTCACCGAGCTGCTGCCTGCCTCCCAATTGGTCAAGGCCAACGGGTGGATTGAGGGGCTGACGATCGCATCCATCATCCTGGGCGTGTTGCTGGGCGGGCAATTGGTGGGCCCGATGATTTCAAGCGCGCTGCTGTCATTTGATTTCCCGCTCATTACCACCAGCATTGACACCGCGCCGGAAGCGGCCATCAGTGTGCTGATTTTTGTGTACCTGATTGCCGCCTGGTTCAACACCCGCATTCCGGAAACGGGCGTGAGCATGCGCGCCATGCCAAAGAACCTGCTGAGCCTGCTGCCAGATTTCTGGACCTGCAACAGCAAACTCTGGAAAGACAAGCTGGGCCAGATTTCTCTGGGCACCACCACCCTGTTCTGGGGTGTGAGCGGGAACCTGCGTTACATCGTGCTGGCCTGGGCGGCTGCGGCATTGGGCTACAACGTCACCCAAGCCTCCGCGCTGGTGGGAGTAGTAGCCATAGGCACGGCAGTCGGTGCGGTGGTGGCGTCCTTGCGGATGCGGCTCGAACATGCGGTGAACGTCATTCCCTTGGGCATTGCCATGGGCCTGCTGGTGATCTTGCTGAACTTCATCAACAACGTTTGGGTGGCAGCTCCGTTCTTGATTCTGCTGGGGGGCCTGGGTGGCTTTTTGGTAGTACCCATGAATGCCTTGCTGCAGCACCGGGGCCACAACCTGATGGGTGCAGGCCGCTCCATCGCGGTTCAGAACTTCAACGAGCAGGCCTGTATTCTGGGCTTGGGCGGGTTCTACGCCTTGTCGACCAGCTTGGGGCTGTCGGCGTTCGGCGCCATCAGCGCGTTCGGCATGGTGGTGGCCGGCTTCATGTGGCTCATCAAGCGCTGGCATGAGCGTAATTGCCGCAATCACGCAGCCGAAGTAAACCATTTGCTGGACATCGCACGCAACGACAACCTGCACGGTTGATCGAAGGTGGCAGCGCCGGACACACAGGGTTAGGGTCGGAGCTCTGAGGCTTCCGGGGCCGCGTACTCCACGCGGTCACGCCCCAGTTGTTTGGCCACATACAAGGCCCGGTCTGCGGCGGCGTAAATGGCATCAACGGTGCCGTGCTCTCGCGCCGGAATGCTGCTGACCCCGAAACTGGCAGTGACGGCAATCAGCCCGCCGTCGAATTCGATGGCATTGTTACGCACCGCATCCCGCAGCTTGGTGGCC
This sequence comes from Betaproteobacteria bacterium, assembly GCA_009925925.1. GTDB lineage: Bacteria > Pseudomonadota > Gammaproteobacteria > Burkholderiales > Burkholderiaceae_C > Allorhodoferax. Next base: position 10,462 of record RFQA01000044.1, on the reverse strand, counting down.
ACCTGCAGTGCGCCCTCCCGGCCCGTGGCCGGCAGCAGCACAATGAACTCTTCCCCTCCCAAGCGGGCCAGGGTATCCGTGGCGCGCAATGCCTGGTTCAGGCAGGTGGCAGTGGCTTTGAGCACGGCGTCGCCCCCGGGGTGGCCGTAGCGGTCATTGATTTTCTTGAAGAAATCCAGATCGACCATGATAACGGCGGTTTCACAAGGCACACGGGTGGCCCGAAGCAGTTCCATCTGAGCCAGACGGATGAACTCGCGCCGGTTGTAGAGCCCGGTCAGGGCGTCGTGGTCCGCCAGAAACGCGAGCTCCTGCTGCTGGACGACGAGTGCCTCGTTGCTACGTTTGAGCTGGCGGCGCAGCAGAACGGACTTGGCATATTGCGACCAGTTCATCCACGCCGTAACCAGCGCCAAGGCTGGAGCAACCGCAGCAATGACGTGCAGACTGGTGAGTTGTGACGGGTTCACCGCAGCCGCCTCCAGCATGTACAAGAAAACTAGGTACGTCATACCGAACACCGGCACGGAAATGGCAGGCCGCATCAGCGAGAGAACGCCGAACATGATGCAAATCATGAGGTAGCTGGCCAACCCGGCCCCGGCATTGAACACCAGATCGATCAAAGTGACATGGGCGCCGAAGTAAAGATACAAGGCCGATATCGCAATCTGCAGGGCTATCGCGGCAGCATTGGCGCGCTGCCGCCGGCGCAACAACGCGTGCGTCATCAAGCCGGCAATCGCCACACCTACAAACGCTGCCAGCTGGGCATCGACCAGGGCACGGGCCCATTGCGCCAATTCAGGATGCGCGGCGGGCGGTGAGTAGGACGCAAACACCAGCGCCAGAATGGCGTGCAGGGGTGCAGTGAAACAAGCCACCCCCCGGAATCGACGCAATGACTCCATAGTGGCCTCGCCCTGCACTTGGCGGTTGGCCTCTTGCGAGGCGCGCCAGCGGCCGAGAAATCCGGCGATGCCCTGTGATAGTTCCAAGAATGGTCTCCTTACCCGCGACAAATCTTCCCAGCATTGGCATGCCAGCACAAGCTCTTTACGCAACTGGTATGGTTGAGATCAGAGTTTGCCCAACGAGGAGTTTTTATGACGCGCGTTTACGACTTTGAAGCCCAGACCATCCAGGGAAAGACGGTTTCACTGAAGGAATTCGAAGGCAAGGCCATGCTGATCGTCAACACGGCCAGCACTTGTGGCTTCACGCCGCAGTTCGCCGGGCTGGAAGAACTGCACAAAGAATATGGCGACCGGGGATTGGTGGTGCTGGGCTTCCCCTGCAACCAGTTCGGCGCCCAGGATAGCGGCAGCAATGATGAAATCTCTTCGTTTTGCCAACTCAACTATGGCGTGAGCTTTCCCATGATGGCCAAGATTGAGGTCAACGGCAGTGATGCCCATCCGCTGTACCAGTGGCTGGTGAAAGAAGCGCCCGGTCTCCTGGGCATCAAGGCGATCAAATGGAATTTCACCAAGTTCCTGATCGGTAAAGACGGGCAGGTCCTCAAGCGCTATGCACCGACGGACACACCCGCCAGCCTGGCCAAGGACATCGAAGCGGCTCTTCACCCGTGAACCCGCTCGTTTGTTGAAGCGGCGCAACACCCGCTTAACCGTTCAGCAGTTCAGCAGAGACAAAGCGCCCCGAGACGGGGTTGATTCGCTACATTCCCGCTTTGATACACCTCAAAGTCGTAGGGAGATTCTGCGTTGTCAGAGCTATGCAGCAGTGTACTGAGCCACCGTTGGCGAGCGGCATTTATCAATAAGTTGGGATTTGCCCTGCTGTTCTTTGTGATAGGCAGCAGCGGATCCATAGCGCACGCCCAGTCAGTAGCCGCGGCCCGCAGTTATTACCAGAGCGCCATCTCCGGCTGGGGCGCATGCTCGGGATGCCACATCTCGAGCGTCGCCGTTGCGCCGAACTCCTCATCAAACCCCTACGCGAATCATTTAACCGGATCCAATAACCCATCCTTTATTTCCTCGGCGTTGTCCAGCCCTGCCGGGAAAATGTATCTGTCTTTCGGAGTGGCACACGCGATTCCAACTGCCAGCGATCTGTTTCTGCTTTCACTCTACATCGGTCAGTACAAGGCGCCCGCTTTTTCTGTTGCGAACGGTGCTCCAGCCTTGGCAATGAGCGTGCGATCCGGTGCATTGGCAAGCAAAGATGTCTACCCACTTTTGGCTACAAACGGTTCCAGCGGCACAGCCCAGGATTCCAACGGGGTTACCGGCTCCTCCGCGAGCAATGGGAATACCAGCTTTTCTCAATCCGGTGCCAGCACGTCAATGGTGTACCAGGCAGCGTATACCTCGACATCAGGCTATACCGGTTCAGACAGCTTCAGTGTCAGCGTGGTGAATCCAGCCGGAAGTGACAGTCGCACCATTGCTGTAACCGTTCTGGGGATCACGAGTGCCGGGACTGCCTCAGGGTACAAGGGGCAGGCCTATTCAGCCGGAAGTCCCGTGTACCAAGTTACTTCCAACGACGGTACTGCGAGTAACTTTAGCGCCTCCGGCCTGCCTTCAGGCCTGAACATTGACAGCACTACCGGGAAGATCACCGGAACACCGACTGTGACCGGAGCCTTCTCGGTGACCTTGGGTGCGACCATCAACGGATCTGTCAACAACGGGACAGTAAATAAAACCTTAACGCTGGATGTGGCGGGCATCACCAATGGGGCTACCGTCACTTACACTCAGAACGTAGCCATTGCTGCATTTCAGATCACCACATACCCGGCCTCGCCCAGTGCATACAACTTGTCAGGAAGCTTGCCGAGCGGCTTGAGCTTCAACAGTGCAACCGGCCAGATCTCTGGCACTCCCACCGTTGCAGGCAGCTTTCCGGTCACACTACAGGCGACCACTAGTGCCGGCTTGGTGAGCCAGTCGTTAACGATCAATGTGTCATCTGCCGGTGTACCGGCTATTTCGACATCCCCTGCTCTTTCCCCTTCACCAGCCATTTCCGTCGTAGGAACTGTCGGCACTCCTATCAGCACTTACCAGATCAACGCCACGAATCCACCCATCACTGCGGGCAGCTACAGTGCCAGCGGCCTTCCTCCCGGCCTTGGCGTGAACACTTCCACCGGCGCCATCACTGGCACACCGACATCCAGCGGCGACTACTCTGTAGTCTTGGGAGCCACCAATTTGTCAGGAACCGGGACGCTCACAGTTGTTATGCGGGTGAACGCAACCAGTGCACCCATTATTTCCAGCAGCGTCACAGCTTCCGGCAGTGTGGGAGTGAACGCAACGGCATATGCGATCACGACCAATGGAACCAATGGCCCCATTACCGGCTACAGCCTGGTTTCCGGAAACCTACCGCCCGGTCTGAGCCTGAACACCAACACCGGTGTGGTATCTGGAATACCCACGAGTAGTGGAGTATTTGTTGCAACTTTGGGGGCTACCAATTCCGGCAATGTCACCGGGTCGCAATCGGTAACCTTCACGATTTCACCAAACGCAGTACCCGTGATTTCGAGTCCGACTAACGGGACTACTGCGGCCTTGGCATTGGGTGTAGCAATCACCCCTATAAACATCACTGCAAGTAATCCACCACTGACGGGCTTTGCACAAACGTCCGGGACGCTTCCCGCCGGTTTGAGTTTTAACGCTTCCACCGGGGTCATTTCCGGCACTCCCAACACGCCAAGCGGCAGCGTTGCTGTGACGTTTACTGCCTCCAACGCAGTCGGCGCTAGTGCAGCGGTGACCGTGAATTTTTCTGTGGGTGCACCAGCGCCTGCTCCTTGCTCTGTCAGCACACCACTCAACAATCCAAAACTGATTGACCTCAAGGCCTGCATGTTCCCGACCTTGTCCCCCTCCGGGTTCACCGTTTCGGTTCAACCAGCCCATGGCACCCTTTCCATCAGCGGGACAAATGCAACCTACACACCAGTCAACAACTTCTTTGGAACAGATGTATTCACTGCTGTCGCCCAATTTTCGGGTGGCTCCAGTAGCAGCGCAGGGGCGGTCAGCATCACTGTGACTGGAAGGCCTGATCCCACGCAAGACAAAGCGACGACAGCCATCATTGCCGCCCAAATAGACACCTCGCAACAAATCATGCAAAGCCAGATCTCAAATTTTGGCAGGCATATGGAGGCACTGGTTCAACAAGCCACGTCCCGCAACATTCGCCTCAACAATAGCCCGAGCGTTGCCTTGATAACGCGCTCCAGCCGGGATGACGGCGTCGTACTCAAATCTTCCAATACCCTGTCGCAACTGGGCTCAATTGGGAGTAGCGATCCCATTCAATTGCCCGCGACGAATACCCCCGCTTCGCTCCCCTTGAGCAACGCAGTAAATGTTGCAGCTGGCCAACTCGGTTTGTCACAGAACCCGCTATACAACCTTGCGAGTGACTTCGCGCAAAACCGCTCCGTGAATTTGGCGAGTCTGTCTCAGGGCTTTGCTGAGGTAGCGCCCTCGGGGATGTTGCCCGGCCCCAAAGTTTGGGCAGAGGGCGTTATCAGTTTTGGCGCGCGTGACGCAAATGGCTCTGTCAGCGCATCCGACTTCAACTCCAAAGGAATCAGCGTAGGAGTAGACCACGTGTTGAGTGACAAACTCACTGTGGGCATGGGAATTGGCTATGCGCAGGACACCACCAATATCGGCACTGACGGCACCCGAAACCAAGCGAGGGGTTATTCGCTGGCCGTTTATGGCAATTACATGACTGGTGAACGCGGGTACGTGCAAGGCATGCTGGGTGTGGGAATGTTGGACTTCGATATGAACCGTTACGTTTCAGCTGCGAATGCCTATGCAGTCAGTAATCGCAAAGGCTACCAACTTTTCGGATCGTTGGGGACGGGTTTGGAGTTCCGTGAAAAGGTCAACATGATTTCGCCTTATGTGAGACTGGACTTTTCCACTGACAAACTGGGAGAGAACACCGAGACGGGAGCTGGCAGTTATTCGCTGACCTATTACGACCAAACCAACTCGGCACTGCAAGGCACGCTTGGCCTGCGCGGCGAGTCTACTCATGCGACTTCCTTTGGCTGGGCGATACCGCGAGCCCGGGTGGAATGGCGGCAAGACTTGAGCAACAAGAGTGAAGCAGCCATGTCGTATGCGGACCAGATCAATGGCACCCGATATGCCATCGCCTCCAGCGGAAGCCAGCGAGGCGCTTTAGTTTTCGGGGTTGGCAGTGAATTCCTTTTCCGCGATGGATGGGCCTTCGGATTGGACTACCAACTGACCCAGGTTGGAAATTACGAGTCCAGCTATGCACTGAGGCTTAAGCTCATCAAAGCGCTTGGTGCAAAAGGGTTGCCGAATCTGCTTCAAGGCGTAGAGCAAGACTTCGACGACAGCAACGAGATCCAAGTAGATGCCGGGTACATCTGGGACGACAACATTACCCGCGCCAAACTCAATTCCGATATCCGTGCCGACAGCATTTACACCTTCAATGCCAGCCAAACCCGAATGTTTTTCCTGGGTGGAAACTCCCGCCTGTTGCTTACAGGATCAGCAGGCGGAGAACGCTTTCAGACCTACAACGGCTTGAGCAATCTCAACCTTACAGGGGAAGCCGCACTCCAATACCGAGCTGACGCTGAATTCGACACCCCGACTTATGGCCTCTTTTTCAAGGCCACAGCGCTCAAACACCAATCTAGCCTGCGGGACGGCTACAAATTTGCTGCAGGCCTCACGGCTTCGCGGCCCCTGACAGACCGCATCACAATATTTGCTGCTCTTTCCAACAACCGGCGTTCTGCAAATAGTTCCGTATTCCAAACCGTGGATACAGCCCTACGCTTTAACTTGGACTACAGCCTGAGGAACAACGCCACTGTGTACCTCAGCTGTGAATACCGCGAGGGCGATATCGTTTCCACGGGGCTCTCATCACTTGAGAACATTACGCTCGCCAAGGTTCTGGTCCAAGACGACGCCTATATGGGCGGCCAGTTCTTCAGCTACCGGTTTGGAGGCAGCACAGTATTGGCAACTCTTGGCTACAACATCGGACTGGGGGCCAAAGACTCCATGGATTTCTCTTGGCGCTACGTGGAATCTACCCCCACGCTCCGCCCCTCGTGGGCCAGCTCTCCGCGCAGCTACACCGCCAACCAGCTGTCTGCCAGCTACCTGATGCGCTTCTGATCATGCTGACACTCAACAACCGTTTCCCCCTCGTCTGCACAGCCTTCATGCTGGGCACTTTGCTTTCAGCCTGCGGCGGAGGCGGCAGTGGCAGCAGCTCGGGCGGAGATGTTGATCCGGCCTCCAAGGTCACCGCAGCCACCACTGGACCAGATAGCTTTCTCCTTTTTCCAAATCCCCAACGTCAGAGCAACGGTACGCTGCAGATCGACTCGGTTGCCTATGCAAACGCCTACTACGCAGCCATCGACCCCAACAACGAACGCGACACGCTGGCGAAGTTCAAGGCCAAGAATGGTTTTGGCACTGCTGGCACGGGCATCACGGAAGAGACCATCATCATCGGAGACCAGCGTGACCTCGGGTACGGCAGGAAGATGACAGCCCGCAGGGACAGCAACACCGGAAACATTGCCTTCGTGGTTGAAAACTACATGGTTGGCGGCTACGGGGGCTACTCCACCTTCAGTTTGCAAGCAGCCATCGTGGGCGAGAACAAGTGGCACCTTGGCACCAATGCCATTGAATTCAGTGTGGTGGAAAGTGGCGCGTCCAACCCTACACCCAATGCGATCAAGTTCGTCAAACTCTACACCTACGACCCCATTACCGGCGCACGACTCACTGCAGCCAACCTGGACGGGCGTGGCAACAAAGCCCTGCCCACGATCTGCATTTCCTGCCACGGCGGACGGGGTGATCCACTGACACCGAGCGGGCTGTTTCCCCGTATTAGCAACTCCGCATCCGGTGCGCGGGGGGACGTTGGGGCACAGCTCCATGCGTTTGAGCCCGCGTCATTCGACTTTTCCACTCTGTCCGGCTACACACGGGCTGCATTGGAGGTAAAAATCAAAACCATCAATCAGATGGTGCTCTGCGGCCACAATCTGCCTAACGGAACGGCAACACCAACCGGCTTTGCAGAAGACACCTGCAGGCGCATAGCCAACCCCAACGAATACCAAGGTGCTGCGGCGGCCCACCTGAAAAACATCTACGGAGGCAATGGCCTGCCCAACGCGAGCAGCGAAACCACGGACAGCTATGTGCCCACCAGTTGGACCGCCGCCGGCCAAGTGGATTTGTACAAGAATACGGTGACACAGGCGTGCCGTGTATGCCACGGCATCCGGGGAACCGGCAACCAGTCCGACATCAATTTCGAAGATTTCACCGCATTTGACGGCTATGCGGACCGCATCAAGGCCCACGTGGTGGACCGTGGCAACATGCCCTTGGCCAAGCTGGTGTACGACAAGTACTGGAGCACTCCGGACATGTACAACACCATGGCCAACTACCTCAGCACCAAAGGATTCTCCGGCGGGGCCATCAAACCGGGGCGCGCCGTGGCAGACCCCGGACCCGACCGGGTCGTCAAGACCCTGACGCCAGCCCTGTCCGCAGGTATGAGCTTGTTTTCCACCAGCTACAGCTGGACCGTTACCTCCGTGCCGGGCGGTCAAACGGCCAGCTTGAGTAGCAGTACCGCAGCGAACCCGACGCTGACGGTCAGCGGCCCGGGCCCTTACACCGTTCAGCTGGTCACCGCCAACGCCACCAGTACCAGCACCGCCAAAACACTCACCCTCGAGGTGAACCCCGCACTGGCATGGGACCCCGCAGCCTTGCGCTTCAACCCCGACATACGGACCGTTTTACAGCAGGGAATCAATGGCAATTGCATCTCCTGCCATGTCAGCGGCCAGAACATCAGCACTACCTCCGGCGTTCCACCCATCTATTACGACGACTTCGACCGGGCCGGGACAGGAAATGGCGCGGACGCCACCAACCGTAATTGGCTCTATACCGAGGTGCGCGGACGCATCAATTTCACAGACATCGTCGCCAGCCCCCTGCTGCGCAAACCCTCCGGCAACCACCACAACGGCGGACTTCGCACTGGATTCAATACCTCAGCGGCAGTAGGCGACGCTGCACGCACAGACTACGACAAGTTTGTGGCCTGGATACTCAACGGAGCCCCGGAATAGGCACTGCCAAAAAGCAAAGGGAGCTTAGGCTCCCTTTGCTTTCGCTACTATTTTTATAGCTGCTTGTGCAATCAATACGAACGCCGGGGGCCGCTATAGCTATCCTTCGAGAAAACGAAGGGACTGGTCCGGCCCACTAGTGTCTCGATCAGTGCCAACTCCTGATCGGTGTGATTCACAAACGGGGCGCTGCGGATGTTTTTGCCTTTGCCACCATCTTTGACGATGTACAGCGGCCGGTCATGGTGACGCGATACGACTTCCTCACGGCTTTCCGGATCGTCATTGGCTTGGACCACGGTTGACCCGTAGCAGGTGCAGAAATAGGTGAGGTCCGGGTCGGACTCAAGATAAAACCCGGTTCCCCGGATGCCGATGGTGGAGGCCGATGTCTTGACCGACATCGGGGAATTGCGCGACACAGAGAGCAGCTTGCCCGTCAACATCCGCAAGCCGCCAATCACATAACCCGTCACAGATGTATCCGGTGCGGTGCTCGGCGACTCAATCTCCAGCTTGCTGTCACCCCGCAGAATCATGGCGTGAGTATTCACCACGAAAATCGCTTCGCTGCTCTTGCCCGTCTGCACCGTATCTCCGGGCTTGATGGTTGTGCTTAGAGTCGCAGGAATGTTATTCACCCGTACATCACCGGTGATTCCATAGATGGATTGACCGGGTGGCAATTTTGCCGGCTTGCTACCAAATATGTTGAGGCCCTGCGCCATGGCTTGCGGCAACGCCGCACCGAACCATCCAGCCGCGAGAGCCCGCACCAGCCATTGACGGCGTGGATCGTCGATGTCGTCGTGTGAATTCATAGGCACCCTGAATTGGTTGAAAACCAGGCGCCTCTTGTCGGGGCGCTAGCGTGCATTATGAAAGCAAGGACTAGCCGATGGAAGTCAATGCTGCGTCCAATACCTCGATCCAGTGCCGGACTGCGGTTTCGGTACCACTTTGCAAGTGGCTGATGCATCCGATGTTGGCACTGATGATGACCTCGTGGGCCGCAGGTGCCAGGTGGCCCAGTTTGCGGTCACGCAGCTGGTAGGAAATTTCAGGGTTCAGCACCGAATACGTGCCGGCTGACCCACAACACAGGTGTACCTCGTTGGCCGCTACCCGCACCGCAAAGCCCAATGCGGCCATGTGCGTCTCGACGCCCCCCTTGAGCTTCTGGCCATGCTGCAAGGTACAGGGCGGGTGGAACACCAAGGCAGGCGTGTCAGCGCCGAGCTGCAGGCGTGGTTTCAACACGGGCACGAATTCCGGCAATAGCTCGCTCAAATCTTGGGTCAACGCGCTGATGCGGGCGGCCTTTTCCGCGTAGACCGGATCATCGCGCAGGATGTGGCCATAGTCTTTCACGGTGGCACCACATCCGGAGGCGTTCATCACCAGCGTGTCCACGCCTTGCTCAATGTGCGGCCACCAGGCATCGATGTTGGCACGCATGTGGGCTTTGCCGCCGTCCTGGTCATTCAGGTGGAACTTCACCGCACCGCAACAACCGGCGGCTGGCGCCACGACAGGCTGTATGCCTGCTGCATCCAGCACGCGTGCGGTGGCGCTGTTGATGTTGGGCGACATGGCGGGCTGCACGCAACCGGCCAACATCAAGGCTTTGCGCACATGGGTCCGCGTGGGCCAGGCCCCTGCATCGTGCGGCACCGGCACCTTGTTTTTCAGTGTCTGGGGCAAGAGCGGGCGCACCAGCTGGCCCAGCTTCATGGCCGGCCCGAACAGGGGAGATGGCAGCCCTTCTTTAAGGGCCCAACGAAGGGCTTTTTCGCTAGCGGGGCGGGGCACTTTGGCATCCACCAGTTTGCGGCCAATGTCTACCAGATGCCCGTAGTCCACACCGCTGGGGCAGGTGCTTTCGCAGTTGCGGCAGGTCAGGCAGCGGTCCAGGTGCATCTGGGTTGCGCGGGTGGGTTCTTGCCCCTCCAACACCTGTTTCATCAGGTAAATGCGGCCGCGCGGCCCATCCAGCTCGTCGCCCAGCAATTGGTAGGTAGGGCAGGTCGCGGTGCAAAAGCCGCAGTGCACACATTTGCGAAGAATGGCTTCTGCGGCCTGGCCATCGGCGGTATTCTGGTATTCGGGGGCGAGGTGGGTTTGCATGTCAGAAGTCGGAGTAGAGGCGACCGGGGTTGAAAATGCCGGCCGGGTCGAATGCAGCCTTCAAGCGCTTGAGCAAAGCGCCCTGCCCCGCAGATTGCGAATGATTTTGGCACTTGGCGCCCGTAGTATTTGCGCCAGCAGCTACAAAAA
>RFQA01000430.1 GCA_009925925.1 Betaproteobacteria bacterium | reverse complement strand
GCCAAGCAAACTTTCTTCAAAGTTTCAATTCTTCAATCCCCATCGGCAAGCTGTTGATCTGATTGGAATTTTCTCCATCAGTTCCTGACCAGCGATTGAAGAAAGTGGCTCTACCCAAGGCCACGATGCAGATTGAGACGCTGTTCTGCTCAGCACCTCCTGACTGAGCGAGTTCGAAAAACTCAACAAGAACAACGACTTACGCCAATTTCGAAACTCCCTCCTTGCCGTACTTTCTCGAAAAAGTCAGGAGCTTTTGCGGGAAACCAGCATCCATGCGGGTTTTGAGCGCTGGGGATTCGAACTTTTCTGCGCCAGGTCCCCAGAAATACAAACGACCTGCCTTGGTCAGAACGGAAGTTCAGGAGGCCGAAGCAGGATCGGCGGACAGGCCTATTGGTCACAGGCTTTCCGGTGTAACGAATCGATCCAGCAGGTCCTTGTGCCGATAGACCCATCGCCGCAGGCCCGGTTGCAGTTCGCGGCTGTCTGGCAGCGCAGCAGATTTCGATTCCGGTGGTATGTGCTCAGCCGAGCTTTGCGGGTTGACCTGGTGGGTCTGTCCAAAGCGTAGCGACTGACGCAGGAAGATCGTGCAAAGCTCTTGCGTGGCGCCTTTGATGCGAGCGCTGGTTTCGGGACCGCTGCGCGTGGTGCGGTCGGTGAAGATGCTGTGCCCACCCGTGTTGTAGATCGCCAGGGTTCTGGGCGAACGCTTCATGGCCTCAAAGATCGCGATGCGGTCCTCGACCGTGCTGCGGTAGCCGGGTAAGTTGATAGTGTCCTCCAGGCTGGTGATGTGTAGCGTGGGGGTGGTGACTGCTCCAAGCACCTGCTGAGCCGGCCCTTGGCCGAGCAAAGGCGGCGCAGAAATCAAAATTGCGGCCCTTATGCGCTGATCCTTCAGTTCGGCCAAGTTTGCACGGTCTGTATTCACCTGCGCACCCGCAACGAGCATGGCCGTGTTCGCGCCATACGAGTGACCCGCGACTGCTATTTGGGTGACGTCGATCAGTCGGCCCTGATCCGAGGCGAGGACCTGGTCCAGGGCAAAGCGCAGGTCCAGTACTCGGGCCAGCGCTTCGGCATCACGCGCGGCGGCAATGCGGCGCAGGCGGTTCATCACGCTGCCTGTTCCTGCCGGAATGAGACGGCCCACAATCACGTTCTCCTTCAGGCCTTCCAGCGCGTCGGTGCGTC
>RFQA01000429.1 GCA_009925925.1 Betaproteobacteria bacterium | reverse complement strand
TTTGCGGAGACGGTGGCTCGATGCTCACCACCACGGGCGGGGGTGCGCCGAAGTGCTTGGGGGTTTTCATGTTGGGGTGGTCTCCTCAGCCTGTGGCTCGTTGTTCTTGGCGGCAAACAGCTTGTCGATTTCATCCTCGTGGGCCAGGGCCACACCCCCCTCCAAGGAATTGACCAGATGCAGATAGATCGTGGTCGTGCTCACATCGCTGTGGCCCAGCCGATCCCTCACATACAGCAGCGGCTCGCCCTCAAACACGGTGGACTTTCTAAGGCTCCACAGCAAGTAGGTGGCGTAGGTGTGGCGCAGCATGTGCGCTTCCACCTTGAACCCCACCCGCTTGGTGAGCGAGCGGAAGATCCACGTCATCGCGTCCTTGTCATAGGGATTGCCGCCTTCGGTGAGGAAGAGGTGAGGGAACTCTTGGCCGCTGGGGTGGTTGTTGGCCCGAGCTTGGCGGCGTCTGGCGCTGTAAGCCCACAGCTTTTCCATGAGGTCGTAAGGCACGTCGATGTCCCGAGGCTTGGACAGCTTGATCTCCATGTCCTTGGGACTCAGGCGCACGCGCAGCTTTTGCCCTTCCTTGAGGTCACGGCGCTTGCTCGGATCGAACACATAGGCATCGGGGAAGGTGCGCGCCTCCATCTGGCGCATGCCCGTTCGGACCATCAACTCAAACAAGAGCTGGTGGGTCTGATTGGTCAGGGTGTCATGGCAGACCGAGATTTGCTCCTTGGTCAGAATGCGCAAAGACCGCACTTCCTCTGACAGCATCACATCTGGCGTGGACACCTTGCCGCCCCGCTCGTCCACATGGTCCAAGAACCCCGGGTCTCGGCCTGTCTGCACCCGCACATAGTCAAAGGGCAGGGCTTGGATCAACCCCTTGCGCAGTGCCCATTGGTAAAAGCGCACCACCACCCGGATGCGCTGATTGATCGTGCGCGGGCTCAGACCCAGGGTGCCCTTAGACCAATCCCTCCACGCCTCAATCGCGCAGGGCAAGCCGCCGTGCGAAGGCTTGCGCCAGTCGTAGCCGTTGGTGATGGAGAAGGCAAAGAAGTCGTAGATCGCTCTGCCGTAGGCATCCCAAGACTTGGGGCTGGCCACACGGCCTGAGCGCACCAGGGCATGCCACAGCCACTCCTGGGCCGGCTGGATCGCATCTCCATCGTTGCCAATGAGCAAAGGAAAGCCCTC
>RFQA01000428.1 GCA_009925925.1 Betaproteobacteria bacterium | reverse complement strand
GCAGGCGCGCGCACCAGCGTGGCCAGGCTGCGAGCCAGAATGACCGGCCCCTGCCTGGCATCTCCCAGCCGCCAAATGCCTGGGCCAACCTGATCAATGCCGTCGCGACTGTTGATCTCCAGTGCCAAGCGCAACTTCTGGCGCAGCCAATCCTCGTTGAGCATGACCGCTGCCAGATCCTGTGGTTCGATTTGAACAGGGCCGCATTCGGGGCATTGGCAAAGCCTGCCGCCCTTGCCATCACCGACGACTTGCCCACGGTGCAGGTTGCAATGTGGGCAAAGTACGTATTGCTGATTGACGGGCGCAGCCTTTATGGCGGAGCCGAGCAAGGAGCATGCAGCCAGCTCGTGAGGGGACAACGCCCAGCGATGGACGTGCGTCCCTTCAGCGAACAAGCGGCAAACCAATGACCAAGCATGATGTGAGTTCACGCTCACTCCTGGTACGCAGGTTCGGACTGGAAGGCGTCTTCACCGGGCTGCTGCTCATTGGCGCTCAGCGTTTGGTCGACACCCAGAATGCCGAGGGCAACCAGGTAGCCTTCGAGCTGGGCTTGCATCTTGGCGTCGAACTTGTGAAGGTTCAGTCGGCCTTTGCGGGTGATCTCAATGGTGATGACCTTGTCGCACATGCCCGGGCTCAGGGCATTGGCTTCGCCGCGAGCCTGATTAATCAAAGCAACTCAACTACTGTCCGCAACTGAGCTGGGCTGCTGTACAAATAAGTAGCAGTGGTTTGGATGCTGCGATGGCCAGCTAGAGTTTTTAGCAAGTGAATTGCTGTCCCCTTGTTTGCAAGATTTGTTAGGAACGTTCTCCGACCACTGTGGCTGCTAGCTCCTTCAAGCCCCGCACCCACGTAAAGCAGTGCAAAAGTTTGTGACAAACTGTTTGCGCTAAACCCAGCTTTAACGCTTTTCTGACTAGCAAAGAATGGATAGCTGCGATCCACACACTTTGCTTGTGCCGCATATGCTTGCAATTCAGCTTTAAGCTTAGCGCTGATAAATACTGTGCGAGCATGACGCCCTTTAGTCATGTCAGGCAGCAAGCGGATTTCATCCTTTACTTGCCCGTCGCTGTTTGTGACATCGCTCCAGCGCAAACAAGCAACTTCACCAATGCGCAATCCTGCCCAGTGCGTGAGCAGCATCATGCTTCTGTTACGGGCTGCGTACTTGCGCGTATTGATGTACTT
>RFQA01000427.1 GCA_009925925.1 Betaproteobacteria bacterium | reverse complement strand
ATTGCTGCTCATGGTGCAGCTACCATTGGAGAGCGTGTAGCCCGCAGGACAGGTGGTCGTGTTCGTGGTGAAGTTGCCGTAGGTGATCTGCGCGGGCATGTTGAAACTGGTGTAGCTCTCCCAACGCACCGTATGCCGGTTGTTCACCGTGTCTCTGCTCACCGTGTAGGTCAGGTTGCCATTGCCCACCGTAGTTCCCGCCACCGACTGCACCCCACTCTGTGCATCATCAAAGGCATAACTCAGGGCCCGTGTACCGGAGAGCGCAACCGTTGCGCCCGGAGCAGTCTCCAGAGTCACGTTGGTCATGCGGTTGGGACGTGCTGCGTCGTACCAGTAGCGACCCACATCACTCTTGTAGGTGATGTTGCCCCGGGTGTCGTACATCACCTCGGTAGTAGTGGGCGGCGTCACCGCGCCACCCAGAATGGTGGCAGTGCTCAGCCGGTTCAGGCTGTCGTAGCTGAAGGACTCCTGGGTTCCCACACCGGGGGCGCTGTCGATACGGCTGGTGAGGTTGCCCAAGGGGTCATAGTCGTAGGTCTGGTTGAGTACATTGCCAGCGGTCTGCCCGTCGCGGGTAGCCTGCAGGGCCTTCAGACGCTGGGTCTGGTTGTCGTAGGTGGACACCGTAGTGACGTTGTTGCCGGTCTTGTACTGGGTGATCTGGCCTTGGGCGTTCATGGCCAGGACCTGGTAGCGCTGGGTGGCAGTAAAGCCATTGGTGCCGCCGGCAGTCACGCTTTGCAGATAGCCCAGCGGGGTGTAGGTATAGAAAGCCTGGTAGCCGGTGGGGTAGGTCTTGCTGGCCACACGACCGGTGTTGGCATCAAAGCCTTCGGAGACCACGGCGGGACTCGCCGGGTTGTCCAATATGGTGGCGGTACTGATCGGACGCCCCAATGCGTCATAGCTCAGGGTGCGTTTGTAGCCGTTGTCCGTCTTGGCTTCACAAAGCTTGCCCACGCCCTTGCCGCAGGACGAGGCGTCAAACTTCTTGTCGTAACTCCAGTCGGATACCAGATCGGGTTCGGTGCGCTTGACCATGCGACCCAGTACGTCATAGGCCAGGGTGGTGGTTTGGTTCAGGCTGTCGCGCTGGGTGACCAGTTCCCCAAAGGCGTTGTAGCCATAGGTCCAGCTGCCCATGGAGGGGTCTTGCATGGCCACCTTGCGTCCACGCAGGTCGTACTGCAGGCT
>RFQA01000426.1 GCA_009925925.1 Betaproteobacteria bacterium | reverse complement strand
CATTATTGAGGCCCAGAAAGCTTGGCTGAACGATGACGCCAGCGGACAGACCGTGCTGCACGGCAAGAGAGCGCCAGATCTCGAGAGGGGCGTCGTAGTTGACCGTGTACCGCGAGAGAGCCTGGTCAATCTCTGCGGCTTTAAAGACGTGAAAGTGCGAGTCGATGAGCATGGGTCCACGCTATCATGGACCGCAAGCGGCTTTTGTGTCGCACCAACCAAGGGGAAGTGAATGAGCGCATTCTTCAGGCTTTTGTGTGCTGCAATTGTTCTAACAGTGAGCGGCGGCTTTATTCATGCTGAAGAGTGGCCCAGTCGCCCCATTCGCCTCATCGTGAGCTACCCACCTGGCGGCACGGCAGACCTCATGGCCCGAACGGTGTCGGTGCCCTTGGGCAAGATTCTTGGAACCTCTGTGGTCGTTGAGAACAAGCCGGGTGCGAGCGGACAGATCGCTGCAGGGTACGTGGCCAAGGCGCCGGCAGACGGCTATACATTGCTGCTCGATGCGTCTTCGTTTTCGGTGAACCCCTCCTTGTTCCCGAAGCTTCCCTATGACCCACTGAAGGATTTCAAGACACTCGCCGTCCTCGCGCAGTATCCCAACGTCTTGCTGGTGCACCCGAGCTTTCCGGCCAAGTCTGTGAAGGATCTCATTGCGATGGCAAAGGCCAAGCCAAACACGATTGCCTATGCGTCTTCGGGTAATGGCTCGGCCCAGCACCTAGCCGGCGTGTTGTTTGAAGTAAGGGCGAATGTGGACATGCAGCACATCCCCTATAAGGGTGGCGGCCCCGCACTTAATGACGTTCTTGGCGGGCAGGTGCCCGTGTTCTTTGGCAGCGTGGCCTCGACCAAGCCCCATGTGGAGTCCGGCAAGTTAATTGCGCTTGCGGTGACAGGACGCAACCGAGCAGCGTCTCTGCCCAATACGCCCATCATGTCCGAGGCAGGTGTGCCGGGCTATGAGGTCTACGAATGGAACGGAATCTTTGCCCCTGCGGCCACGCCGAGCGGCGTGACGAGCAAGCTCTCGGATGCTATTTCAAAGGTGATGCAGTCTGGCGAGGTAAGAGAGAAGGTCTTGGGCCTGAGCGGTGAGCCGTTTCAAGGCGGAGCCGATGCGGCAGACAAGTTCATCCGAGCGCAGATGGCCGAGTGGGCCAAGCTCGTCAAGAGCGGCAAGATCAGCGTGGACTA
>RFQA01000425.1 GCA_009925925.1 Betaproteobacteria bacterium | reverse complement strand
AAACATCGAGATGTCGTCCTCGCGTGTCTGGGCCAGCATGAAGGCTCGGATCGGAACCTCGGCGCGCTTAATGGCCTCGGGAAAGCTCATCTTCTGCTCGAGGTAGGGCATGAGGGCCGTGTCGTAGACCTGCGTGAGCACAGGGGCCATGATGAAAAACGTGAGAAAAAGAGAGAGGCCCACCAATACCTGGTTGGGCGGAGTCTGTGCCGTGCCCAGCGCGGTTCGCAGAATCGACATCACAATGATGATTCGAATAAACGAGGTCATCATGAGAAGCAAAGAGGGCAGGAGCGTGAGCGCCGTCATGAGCGCCAAAAGCTCCAATGTCAGGCTGTAGCGAGAGCCCTGAACATTCACTGCGGGAAGCCCCTGGGCCTGCGCAGCCACGGGGAGCATCACCATCATCACACCCAGGAGTGCGAGCCCAAACGCGAAGGCGAAACGGGTCTGCCTCATGGCTTGCGCTTTAAAAATTGACCCAGCGCCTGGGCCGTGGGCAGTCGGCCTGCGAGACCCACTTGCTTATCCGTGGGCTGAGGGGGGGTGGCAGACGCGGGCCACTCCGCAAGACAGTTGAGCTCGCTCATGGTCGATCCGAGCAAAAACTCCCGGTCTTTGACGCGAACCAGCATGAGCCGCTGACGCGCGCCGGTGGAGAAGGTCTCGAGCAGTTCGATCTGACGACCACGACCGGCCTGTGGCCCCTGGACGCGCTTTAAGAACACCAGCACGATGGCCAGAAGCCCCACCACCAGAAGGAAGCTGCTGACCAGCTGCAGCCAGTCCACGGGGGGAATTGCAGAGCCAGTCATGAGCAGCTGCTTAGAGATGCTTGAGTCGGTCGGCGGCGGGAACCACGCGAGTCAGTCGAATGCCGTAGCGCTCATTGACCAACACGATCTCGCCCTGAGCGACCACGGTGCTGTTGACCAGCAGGTCGAGGGGCTCGCCGGCCAGCCGGTCAAGTTCCACTACACTTCCCTGGCTCAGGCGCAAAAGATCCCGAATCTTCAGAGAGGCGCGACCGACCTCGATCGAGATCGTGACCGGAATGTTTTGAAGCACCTCGGGATCAATCTGGGCCTTGGCCTTCGTGACGGCATCACCAATGAGCTCTGCCGCTTCCATTTGATCGTTGTTATCCATTGCTCGTCCTTGGTGAGGGTTTAGGCCGGGATGGTCTTGCCGGTGACATCA
>RFQA01000424.1 GCA_009925925.1 Betaproteobacteria bacterium | reverse complement strand
GTGCTGCTGGGGACTGTACAAGATACCAGCTATATTCTTCGGCAATCCAACATCTGAACATCAATGACTGCCAGTTTTGTCGCCTATGTAGACGAGTCCGGAGACGAGGGCTTCAAGTTCTTGCCGAATGAGCAGGGCAGTTCGCGCTGGTTCGTGCTGTCTGCCCTGGTGGTGCGCAAGGAAAACGACCTGCAAGTTGTGAAGCTTGCCAAGCAGGCGCGTGAGATTCTGCGCAAGGAACCCAAAAAGCCACTGCACTTTCGGGAACTCAAACATGAGCAGCGGGTGCCCTTGGCCCGTTTGATAGGCGGTGCACCTGTGCGCACTGTGAGCGTATTGATCCACAAACCATCAATTCCGGAGCCCGAGGTTTTTCAGCAGCAGGCATATGCACTCTACCGCTATGCGACACGTTTGCTGGTCGAGCGTGTTTCTTGGCTTTGTCGTGACGCCAAGCGGACGGGGCATGGCGATGGTTCGGTGGAAATTGTGTTCTCCAATCGCAGCGCCATGTCTTACGACGATCTACGCGGCTACTTGCTCAAACTGCGAGACGACGGTACGGAGCGTGATGTGCGTGTGGACTGGTCTGTGGTTGATCCCGCCAAAATCAAGGCAATCAACCATGACCAGTTGGCGGGTTTGCAGCTTGCAGATGCAGTGGCCTCCGGCGTATTCTTCTCTGTACACCGTAATCCCTATGGGGAGGTTGAAGATCGTTATCTGCGGTTGCTGGCAAAGACGGTGTACCGGAACAAAGAGCGAACTGAGGGGTACGGCCTGAAGTTTTGGTGCGCTGACCCTGTAGAAATACAACGTGTCGTAGCAGCAGTGGATCAGGGACGTTCGGTGGCTTGATCCGCCAAAAGAAAACGCCCGCATGAGCGGGCGTTTGAAAATGTTGTAGGTCCTGAGTTCGAGGATTCCACCCGTTCGGGCTGTCTCCGTTGCCGGAGACCTCTACCAACCTCACGCTTACCTACGAGCAGGATTTTAACCGTATTTGGATATCAGTTGCCCAACTTCAAGAAATCATCCCCCTTGCCCAGCTCTAGCAAGCCGGCGTTGCTGTAAATGCCCAGCTTGGCGCGGGTGTCGGTAATGTCCAGGTTGCGCATGGTCAGTTGGCCGATGCGGTCCAGGGGGCTGAAAGGCGCGTCTTCCACTTTTTCCATGCTCAGGCGCTCGGGCGCGTAGGTCA
>RFQA01000423.1 GCA_009925925.1 Betaproteobacteria bacterium | reverse complement strand
CGCTCCCTTCGTTTCGGCGGCGCCGCCAGCCACAGCGGGAGCCCCAACAGCGCCATCAAAGAAACCGAAACCTGGATCCGCAGGTGGTTCCCCTCCGGTAATCTCAATCCGAACTTTCTCTCTGGAAACATGGAAAGCGAACAGATCCAGCAACTCTTCATCAGTAGAAGATGTTTCCGCTTGAAAAACTCGGAAACCGGCTTTAGGCGACACAACAGGCTTGATGTCACCCAGCCCCGGAATGTCCCGAAAAAGCTCTTGTATGGCATCCGCTTGCTCAGGCTTGTCCAAAGGCCCCACAGTTATTTGGAGACTGCGACGGCCAGATGCTTTTGCCTTGCTGACTGGGGCTTCTTGCTTTGGCGCCACTGGTGCAGCGACTGGTTTCTGAACTTCCAAAGTTCCACCTGCTGCCAATACGCTGATACGCTTTACCAAGTCGGCTGTTGGGAGAGCCTCGCCCTCATCACCTGCTTGATGACGCGCCAACAAGCTACGTGAAGCATCGGCAGACTCCAAAAGCACGTCGACCATTGCTGCTGTAGGCTGCAATTCGTGCCTGCGAAGCCTATCTAACAAAGACTCCATCTGATGGGTCAGTTCAGCAACGTCAGCGAACCCGAATGTCGCAGCCCCGCCCTTGACCGAGTGTGCGCAGCGGAAAATTCCATTCAGCTCTTCGTCATCCGCTGTTTCCAGATTCAGGTTGAGGAGCATTTGCTCCATCTGATCCAAGTTTTCGCCCGCCTCTTCAAAGAAGATTTGATAAAACTGACTTAGATCAAAGTCACCACCAGCCCCACCATCTTGATGCGTCTCGGCCATACCTAGCTCCTGTTATTGAGAACCCAACGACGTCCCACCCAATCTAGCGAATAACCTTTTTGATGACGTCCAGCAGCTTTGCCGGATCAAACGGCTTTACCAACCAACCTGTAGCGCCCGCAGCGCGGCCGGCCTGCTTCATCAGATCACTCGACTCGGTGGTCAGCATGAGGATCGGGGTCGTTTTGAACTGAGGATGCTCCCGCAGCTTTCGAGTTAAACCAAGGCCATCCAGCCTGGGCATGTTTTGATCCGTCAGAACCAAATCAAACGTCTGCGTTTGCGCTTTTTCGTACGCATCCTGACCATCCACAGCTTCCACGACTTGATATCCCGCACCGGTCAAGGTGAAAGAAACCATCTTTCGCATGGAGGG
>RFQA01000422.1 GCA_009925925.1 Betaproteobacteria bacterium | reverse complement strand
CGCATCGATGCGCTTTTGCCCGCCGCCCATGCGGGCCAGCTCACGCTTGGCTTCGAGTTGTTCAAGGATGTCTTGCATGCGGATCTTCCTTCAGGTCAAAGAATGTCTATCTGTTGTGGTTGACTTGAGTGCTGCCTACGGCTTGAAATCCAACGCAGAGAGCAAATTTCGGGCTGCCGTACTGGCGGCTAAATGGCCGGCCTGCACTGCTGCTGTCAGTTGGGGCAGTTGCTCACGCACGATCGGGTTTTGTTTGAAAGCTTGCTTCAGGCCCGCATCGATGCGCTCCCACATCCACGCCAAAACCTGCCCTTGACGGCGCGATTCAAAGCGGCCGTTGGAGACTTGGAGATTTCTAAATTCCATCACAGCGGACCACAGTGGTTCAACGCCCTGGCCCAACAATGCGCTCAAGCTCAAGACCCTGGGCTGCCAATGCGCCTCACTGTGCGGGTCATTCGAATGGCCATGCATGCCCAGCAAGCGCAGACTGGACGTGATCTGCGCCTGTGCGCGGGTGGCTGCATCAGGGTCAATGTCGGCCTTGTTGATGAGCACCAGGTCCGCGAGCTCCATCACGCCTTTTTTGATCGACTGCAAATCGTCACCCGCGTTAGGCAACTGCATGAGCACAAACATGTCCGTCATGCCCTGCACCGCCGTCTCGCTCTGCCCCACGCCAACGGTCTCCACAATCACCACGTCGTAGCCCGCAGCCTCAAACACCAATATGGCCTCACGCGTTTTTTCAGCAACGCCGCCCAAGGTCCCGCTACTCGGGCTGGGACGGATAAACGCTTGGTCATGCATGGAGAGCTTTTCCATGCGCGTCTTGTCGCCCAAGATGGAGCCTCCTGAAACCGACGACGACGGATCAATCGTGAGCACTGCCACGCGGTGGCCTTGGTCAATCAGATGCAGGCCCAAGGCTTCAATCAAGGTGCTCTTCCCTACCCCAGGCACTCCGCTCAAGCCCAGCCTCAATGACTTACCACTGTGAGGCAGCAGTGCCGTCAGCAAGGCATCGCCCTGCGCGCGGTGGTCAGTACGGGTGGATTCCAAAAGAGTGATGGCTTTGGCAATGGCGCGGCGCTGCTGAGCGCCTTGCCCGCGGACGATCGCATCCAACCGGTTGTTAATGCAGTCAGACAACCCAGTTCTCCAGTTTCAAACCTTCCACCCGCTCAAACTCGCGGGTGTTGTTGGTCACCA
>RFQA01000421.1 GCA_009925925.1 Betaproteobacteria bacterium | reverse complement strand
GCGGCGCACAGGGCGAAGTGGCGGGGGGTGGCACCATAGCGGCGCATATAGCTATTGGCGCGCTCGGCATTGAGGTCCATAAACACCGAGCGGCCAGGGTCGGTGGGCTGGCGATCCGAGGCCGAAGCCAGTGTCGCCATGGCCCGGCTGCGCTCCGGGTGCGTCATCTTTTCCACGCCCAGCACCAGCACGCAGTCGTACTGCCCATGCGCCACAGCGCTCCAAGCCAACGCCATGGCGTCCGCGCCACTGGAGCAGGCGTTTTTGATGTTGTGTACGGGGATGCTTTGTACGCCGGACGCAGGTAGCAACATTTGCCCCAACATGGTTTCTTGGCCCTGCATCAATCCGCCAAAGGCATTGCCCACAAAGGCCACTTCTAGCTGTGTGGCCTGCACACCAGCATCCCGTAAAGCGGCGTCCACTACCGGCTGGGCCAAGGTCTGCAAGCTGCTGTCGGGCCAGAGCCCGAAGGCCCCGACTTCGCCACCGGCGACCACGACTTCGCACGAGGGCTTTGTTGTCATGACGGGTGCAGTGCAAGCTGCGCCTGCCCTTTGGCGGTGACCGTGCCGTCCATTTTTTGCGCCACCAGGGCCAGCAGCGCCACCCCATTGGCGACTTGCTCTACCGTGGCCAACAGGTCTAAGTCTTCCAGCGGAAACACCGGCGCACTGAAGGACAGATCCAGACTGCGCACCTGGTCCGGACCGCAATGCTCGGCCAACAAGCGTGCGAAATGCGCCGTCGTCATCGGCCCTTGCTGTATCACCTGCGCAAAGCCGCAGCGCAGGGCAAATGCATCGTCGATATGGATGGGGTTGGGGTCTTGCGTGGCTTGCGAAAACAGGGCAATCGTCTCGCGCGAGGAGCCCGGTACGCGGACTTGGAAAAGCACTTCACCCGGCTTCATGGCGCACCCCGCTTAATGAGGCGCGTTACCTCGCGCACCGCCAACGCGCCGGACTGGGCGTGGTGGTAATCAAAGGTGGCATCGACAAACCACAAGGGCCCGGCTTTGCTGTTTTTTTCTAGTACCCGGTCTATGCGTACGCGTACTTCCAACGCATCATCCCACTCCACCGGCGCGAACCACTCGTAGCGCTGACCGCCGTGCAAGGCTTTGTGGCGCGGTATGTCCAGATCGCTAAACAAATCGACGCCCTGGGTTTCGCCGCGTAAAAATATCAGGTAGGTCAGCGGGGGCCGCGCCGGTAAGGCGGCCAGGCC
>RFQA01000043.1 GCA_009925925.1 Betaproteobacteria bacterium | reverse complement strand
GCTGGCCTACAGCTCGCTGATGACCGGCTTGAACAAGCTGGAGATCAACGAAGCCGCCATTGCCGAAGACCTGGATGCCTCATGGGAAGTGTTGGCTGAGCCCATACAGACCGTGATGCGCCGCTTCGGATTGCCCCAGCCGTACGAGCAACTCAAGAAGTTCACGCGGGGTGCCGCCATGACCCGCGAGCTGATGCAAGGCTTTATTGCGGGCTTGGACATTCCTGAGGCAGAGAAAGAGCGCTTGCTGGCCATGACGCCCGGTAGCTACACCGGCAAGGCATCAGAGCTCGCAAAGCGCGTGTGACCCCCTGAGCGGCCTATGCCGCTTCCCCCTGGAAGGGGGACAACACCAGCGGGCCGGCTAAGCCGGTTCCGCGGTGTTCCACGCCCACTCCCCCTTACTGACACGCTATGGCACTCAAATCCACCATCTACAAAGCCAATCTGCAGATTGCAGACATTGAGAACAGCTACTACGCAGACCACGCGCTCACACTGGCTCGCCACCCCAGCGAGACGGACGAGCGCATGATGGTTCGTCTGGTGGCCCTGGCGTTCAACGCCCATAAGCTGCAAAGCGTCTGCAATGGGGACGGCACGCTAGCCTTCGGGGCGGGGTTGTCCGACCCGGAAGATCCCGATGTGTCGCTGACGGACTTCACCGGGCAAAAACGGCTGTGGATTGAAGTGGGCCAGCCGGAAGACAAGCCGATTTCCAAGGCCTGCAACAAAGCCGACTCCGTGTTGCTCTATCCATTCGCGCATTCGGCGGACATCTGGTGGAAGGGGATTGAGACCAAACTCACTCGCCTGGACAAATTGCAAGTGTGGCGCATCCCCTCTGTAACTTCCCAAGCTTTGGCCAAACTAGCTGCCCGCAGCATGCAATTGCAAGCGACCGTTCAGGAAGGCGTTTTGATGCTGGGGGATGGCAGCAGCACCGTGGATATTGAACCTGTCCGCTGGAAGTAAGCCCCTGACTTTAAAGCCAAATAGGCATCTAGCGCCCATCCAATATGCGCGAGGCGCTATCAAATTAGAAGCAAATCACCCCAATGACTTGGATTCTGCTGCCCGCTCGGCGTAACGGTTAAAGCGCCATGAGCTGGCATCCAGGGTGATGCGACGCCAGGTAGCGCGCTTTTCGGCGGGGCGCATTTCCGGCCAGAGTTGTACTTCTTCAAAGGTGCGTCCGCAACCTTTGCAGGTCTCATCGCCTTGGCTGGTGGAACAAATCGCGATGCAAGGCGTATCGGGTGTCGAGTCATACCAGGCTTGCCAAGCTGCCAGCGCTTTGGGCGGCATACTGAATTCGTCCGCCTCCGTCTCGTGGTAGTAGATCAGCAAGGCATACACCTCGGCCAAGGCGCGAGTGGGCGCAGGCAGGGATACCCCGTCCGGCGAGGGTTCACGCGCTCGCCAGAAGTTGATAGCCGACTCAATATCGGTGATGTGGATGCCTGCCAATGGATATGTCTCTGGTTTCGGGGGAGGCGCATCATATACCGGGGACTCCGAAACGCGGCCCGGCTCCTTGCGATGACCTGCATTTGCGGCCGGAACGGAAAACCCTCTTTTTTATAGGCCTAAAAGTTACGTTGTTATATTGCCCACTTCTCCGGAGGGGAGTAGCTCCAAACGGCAGCCAGCCGTTTCGGCAGATCGTCAATACGAAGCGTCAAGCTTCCGGTCTGTCGGGGTGTTCAGCCGGGACATTCGAGCAAGACCTTCGATTCACGCCTTTGCAGGCGGAGTCGTGGTCGCCACCTCTCCATCTGCAACGGCTTATTCGTTCGTTGCGAGGTACTCTCATGGAATTCATGTCCGCCCCCTGGTGGTCCGCTTTGATGGCCATTGTGTTGATTGATCTGGTCCTGGCCGGTGACAACGCCATCGTGATCGCGCTTGCTGCGCGCAACCTTCCCCCGGCTTTGAAACAAAAAGCCATCGTCTGGGGCACCGTGGGTGCGATCGTTGTTCGGTCTGCAATGACGCTGGGTGTAGTCTGGCTGCTCAAGATTCCGGGCTTGATGCTGGTAGGCGGCTTGGGCCTTCTGTGGATTGCCTACAAACTTCTGGCAGACCAAGGCGGCGACGAGCATGACGGCCCGTCCGCCACCACGTTCTGGGGGGCCATGAAGACCATCATCGTGGCTGATGCCTTGATGGGCGTGGACAATGTGCTGGGTGTAGCCGGTGCGGCACACGGCGCCATGGACTTGGTCATCATCGGCTTACTGATCAGTGTGCCAATTGTGGTGTTCGGCAGCAATGTGGTGCTGAAACTGGTGGAGCGTTTCCCGGTCATCATCCAATTGGGTGCCGCTGTGCTTGCATTCACTGCCGCAAAAATGGTGGTTCATGAGCCATGGCTAGTGAATGTATTCGGCACAGATAGCGGCGCAACTGATGCTCAAAGCATGACACGCTGGGCGCTCTATGCGCTGGCGATTGCTACGGTGTTGGGTGCCGGCTGGTGGAGCCAGAGGCGCGCCGCATCTACGGAGCGCGCAGCGCACTAACCATGCCACCCCGTGCCTCGGTGCTATGCTGGGGCCATGAAGTTACTTAGCAAATGGTTGTTAAGCGCCATGGCCTTGCTGGCCGTGGCGCATTTGTATTCCGGAGTTGAGGTTCAGAGCTTCGGTTCTGCACTGATCGCTGCGGTGGTCATTGGCCTGTTCAACACCGTGCTGCGGCCGGTGTTGGTGATACTCACCCTGCCAGTCACGCTGCTCACCTTGGGCTTGTTTCTTTTTGTGATCAACGCGTTGATGTTCTGGTGGGCTGCAGGCTTGATGGATGGATTTCAAGTGCGCGATTTCAGCGCCGCCCTGATCGGCTCACTCCTGTATACCGTTGCCGGCATGATCATCAACTCAGCGCTCGACAGCCTGTTCCCGAAGTAATTGCTCCACCTGGCGCAGGCGTACATCGACAATGGACGCTTCGATGTGGTCAGCATTTTGGGGACTTGATCTGTAGAGAGATTGCGCGGCCTTCAAACGGCTCACTGCCGATGCGTAATCGAAATGCGCGAAGTTGACTTCCGCTTCAGCACGCACGGCTGCGACCAGGCGCCCCTGTGAAGCCCGGGCATTGGCTAGTTGTTGCCACATACTTGCATCGGTACGGTTGTCAATCAACCAGAGCTGTGCGGCATCGGCAGCAACATCAGCTTGGCCTGTTGCGACCTTCAGTGGTATCCACAGCAACAAGTCGGCTCGTGTGCTGGGGGCAGCATTGAATCCCAGGGTGCTAAGCGCGACATCCGGCCTGCCCTCCGCCATGAAAAGCTCAGCCCGGAGGTACTGCGATTGACGTGTTGCTCGCGCGTCGTTCGCCACAAGTGTCTGCAATCTGTTGGAGTACGCGAGGGCCCTCGAAAAGTCCCGCAATTTGATTGCGGCCAGCGTGGCTCCGTATAGGGAAGCGACTTTCTGCGAGCTCGTCGACTTTGCAAGCCAGCCAGGCTCTGTTTCGGCATACCAATTCCGCAAGGCGTCTACTGAGGAGTTGGAAAGTAGGCGCGCCCGTGCGGACACCGTGGCGTGCTCCAGCGTGCTTATAGGGACAGATGACGTACCCTCTGGAATACGCGACTTCATGTCCGCGATTCGTTCTGTGGTGAGAGGGTGACTGCGTAGATAAGGAAAGTTACCGGAGTCATTGTTGCGATTGCTCTGCTGGAGCTTTTCGAACATGCTCACAAAGCCTTCAGGAGCGAAGCCCGCATCTGCTGCAACACCGAAGCCGGTGCGATCTGCCTCACGCTCCATATCGCGAGAAAAATTGAGCTGGAATTGCGCTGCTGCGGCTTGCCCTCCCACGATGACCGCATTAGCCCCACCGGGATTCTTGCTTGCTGCCAGTGCACCCAAAATCATTGCGCCCACCAACCAAGGTGCTTGTTCTGACTGCTTGCTCATCAAACGTGCGATGTGCCGCTGGGTGACGTGGCTGAGCTCGTGCGCAAGTACTGAGGCTAGTTCGTCCCGGGAAGACACGATACCTATCAAACCCAAATGCACACCGAAGTAGCCGCCTGGTAAGGCGAAGGCATTTACCGTCCGGTCGCGGCCCTGAAGCAACTGCCATGCGAACGCGGCATCAAGCTCTGGCAGAATTTCTGATCGCTTACGGGCTGACGCCAATAGCGGTTGCCAGATTGATTGGAGGTAGTCGGCAACGACCGGATCGTCCAGATAGTCGGGGTCGAGGTACAGGTTGCGGACTATTCGGTCGCCGAGACGGCGTTCGGCGACTGAGGACATTTGTACGCCATCGCCGATGTTGGGAATATCCGATCTCGTGCTACCCGAGTTCAGCTCGCCTGCGCCCATTGAAGCAGCACTCAGAATAAGCACTAGGGCCAGCACAAGACGATTTGTGCACTGATTTTGTCCACTAGTCATTCGAAGGTGTCCACCGGCAAATACGCCAGTATTTCTCCAGTATCGGCATGGATAAGTACCGTCCAAGAGCTACTTCGTGAAATGAGAGGCAACGCCGCCAACTGGTTAAATGAATAGCCGAGCCCTTCCACCTTACTCGCAATTTGATTCTTGAGACTTGGAAAACGCAACAGAAGCAATGACAGCGGTTTTGCGGCTTTCTTTACATCCGCTAGTCCATTTGCATAGGTTTGCCATAAATCAGGACGAAAAGACAAATTCAAGCCCTGGAGAGCAGCCAGGGTCATATCTGCTGACTCTTGAGGAGATTCAAAAGCGCGTATCGATAAAACAGTTGGTCCTGTCCAAGGCCTCGCGACTATTCCAACCGGTGTTTTGCCAAGTAGCTCATCTGGCACATCAATGGCGTGAACTACGCGGAATCGGTCAAGTTCGAAGACAAGATGAACCGGACGCGCAGATGCAACCGTCCATAGTCCGTAAACCAACGCCGCAACTTGAAACGCAGCAATGCAACCGACATCAAGCGTTAACTCCTGCCTTGATTTCTTTTGATTGAAAATGAAAAAAGTGAGCACTGGGCCTAACACCACATCAACCGAGATGAGCAAAGTAAAAAGCTCGCGTCCTCCTGAGACATCCCGGTATGGAAATGGGTACCAGATTCCAAATACAAGCAGAGCTGCCATGAACGCCACGACAAGACTTACGGATAGGTGAACACAAAAGGCGACAATACGTTTTTGAAACATGCTTTTACCTTAATCGGATTTTTCCTGGCAGCATCGCATTTCTTGGCTACTGATTCGCGTTCGCTGGCTCGTAGCTTACAAAAAAGCCAGCAAGATTATTTCCTTGAGTTGAGGGTATTCCTTTTCAGCCAGCTCACGCCATTGTTTTTCAATGGCGGCGTATGTGACGGGGCCTTGCATACTTTTGATGACCCCCAATTGTCGCAATGATTCCACTCTGTTGTCGTTGAGAGCCAGCGCAAGTGCGTACCGGTTCTGAAGGCCCGTTGCCGGAAATCGCTGCGCAACGTTCTTGAGGTTCTCGATATCGTTCCTCTCCATTTTTGACGTGGGTTTGATGCGGGCAGCCAGCGACATCGCTTGGAGTTGCGTGAGCAGTCTGATGTCAGGAATGTCGTAAGTCGAAGGTGTATTTCCTATGCGCATTGCCTCGAAACGAGCTATTCTGAAGTCCTCTTCAAGAAGGACATACTCATAGGCCATCCAAGCGCCAGATGACATCGCAAAGGCCGTCAACACTCCGACTGCCACCTTGCCTAGCACTGATGTACGCGCAATGGTGCCCTGACTATGGAGTATCCCGACTAGAAAACAAGCAGGAATCAGAAAATAGGCATAGGCGTAGGGAAACTCCAGCATTGAGTGAATGCCAATCGGCAAAAGCATTGCGATGCAGCCCCACACCATGGAATTCGAACGTTTACCGAAACTGTTAAATCCAAATAGCACAATGCCGAAGACAATAAAAATAGCAGCGGGTATTCCGAACCCAATGCAAATATCCAGAAGAAGATTATGTGAGTAGGTAAAGGGGGCCGAAACGGGGTAATTGCTCGCAATGTTATTCAATGCCTTGGGTAATTGCCCCCAACCCCAACCCAACCAGGGTTTTTGGAGCACGGCATCCCAGATCTGTGCCCACATCGTCAACCGCAAGTTACCGCTCATCGCAGATAGGCGATTATCTGCTCCCTCCCCCCACAGTACCCAGTACTGCTTGAAGAAATACAGCCAGAGCCACCAAAAGGCCAGCTGCACCATCAGTGTTATTCCGCTAGAAATAACTATTGATTTCCGATTTACCTGAGCGGCCCCAATAACCGTCCAAGCCATTAATGAGACGAATGAAATCAGACCGGCACGTGACTCAGACATCGCCAATCCAAGCGTTAGCAACAACAAGTAGACGAATCCTGAATCAGCAGATATTGCCTTGCGTTGCCTTAAGTAGAGAGTACTCGCTACCGCCATGACTATTAGGGTTGCGGCATGGTTGGGTTGACCCATATTCCCGCCCGGACGTCGTGGTGATGGCATTGGATTTACAAGCTGTGAATCCACATCGCTACCGAGTGCTTGCATCAGCATCACCCATACTGTCGCCAATCCAGCCGCAAGCACCAAAGCCGAAAAGCTCTTCAAGCATTCCTGGGACGCACCAAGATTGGAACCTAATATGAGTGCCAATAATGCGGTAACGGAGTAAAGCAAGTAAACGGCGAAGTCACCGGCATAATGAATTTGTCCTCTTGCGTACTGAGTAAGTATCAACGCTGCAAATATGAAAATTATGAACACTGGAGCCGATAAGGTCGGAACCCGGAGGCGAGGTGAAACACAGCACTTGTACAAAGCGGATACGTATACTCCAACAAAAATCACTGCCTCACTATGCAGTGAAACCCAAGGTAAAAGGTGCAAGGGCTGCAACCAACCTAGTCCGACCAGACTGCCTAAAATGAGGGTTGTGTTTCTGTTTTCCATAAAAAAAGCGCCCCAACGGGCGCTTTCTCCATATTTGATAAAGTCAAATATTACAGGCCACGGCAAGAACCAGGCAAATACTTAGGAGAAACTGGTTTGCCACCGCCAGGACCACATTTCCACACACCGATGGCATCGCCAGGCGATGGTGAGGTGGTCCCGTCAGCCTTAAACGGAGTCAATTGAATGGTGCCATCTTCGTCGACGTTGTTACCATTGGTCACGTTCTTGATGCCTTTACTTGTGACAGTAATCGTACCAGCAGCTGAAGTTGAAACTTGCGCTACATATTTTGATGTGGCTTGCGAAGATTCACAACCATATCCATCGTTACCGACAGGCACAGACGTACCAGTCTGAAACACTTCAGTGATGGTCGTACGGCAGGCAGATGCTGCCAAAATGACTTCAGACATCTTTGCACGAACGGTGTAGTCCTGGTAGGCAGGCAACGCCACAGCAGCCAAAATACCAATGATCGCAACCACGATCATCAATTCGATAAGGGTGAAACCCTTTTGGATAGTACGCTTCATAAAAACTCCATAAAAGGAAATGTTAGGGGATTAGCACAGCATGCTTCATGCCAGACGCATTGCTGCGAAAAGCGCGGGAAAAGTGCCTTTTTTGTTTGTTTTGCCGAACCCGATAGCCAAATTTGGAACCGACTGTAGGTTGGGTGACATTTTTGTCAGTGCGCCGCTATTTGATGCAAACTTGCCGCACCATCTTCAAGTCTGTCGCGCCTATCAGTACTTTTTCCATGCCATCCATCTTGAGAGTCCTCATGCCTCCCTCGACGGCGCTAGCAAAAAGTTCAGCAACCCTTGCGCGCTCTTGAATCAACCTCTTGAGAGCATCATTCGCAACCATCAGTTCATGTAATCCTATACGCCCTTTGTATCCAGACTTGTTGCACTTGTCGCATCCCACCGCACGATGGAATTTGAGTATGCCTGCGTCTCCGTAATCGCTTTTCCATTGGTCAATCAGCTTTTGAGATTCAAGTTCGTAGTTGGCTTGCCATGATTTGGTATTTCGGAGTTCTTCGGCGTACTCCTTGCAAAATAAACGCAGCTCTTCAGCAGTAGGAATATATGCTTCTTTGCATTCACAAAGCTTCTTGGCGAGGCGCTGCGCGAGAATGCCCAAGAGCGCATCCGCAAAGTTGAATGGGTCCATCCCCATATCCAAAAGTCGAGTGATGGATTCCGGTGCGGAGTTGGTATGCAAGGTCGAAAACACCATATGCCCGGTTAATGAAGCTTCCACACCCATGGAAACAGTCTCTTTGTCCCGGGACTCACCCACCATGATGATGTCAGGGTCAGCCCGCAGGAACGCGCGCATAACTAAGGCGAAGTCGATTCCTGCCTTTTTGTTGATCTGAACTTGGCGTAAGCCCTTTTGCGTAATCTCTACAGGATCTTCGGCGGTCCAGATTTTTGTATCTGGCGTGTTCAGGAATTTCAATATGGAGTGCAAGGTTGTGGTCTTACCTGACCCGGTCGGACCACATACATAGAACAATCCATAAGGCTTGCTGACCGTGGACTCTAGCCTGGCCTTGTTGTGGGCAGTAAGCCCTAGCTTCTCAAGCGGAATAGGTTCGCCTGCTGCCAATATCCGCATCACCACATCTTCGACCCCCCCTGCGGAGGGAATCGTTGCCACCCGCAACTCAATATCTAATGGCCCGTATTTTTTGAATTTGATCTTTCCGTCCTGTGGTTTCCGTCTTTCCGATATATCCAAGTCACACATTATCTTCAAACGTGTAACCATTGCCTGCCGGAAATGCGCGGGCACCTCTACATAGGGAACCAAGCTTCCATCAATTCGAAAACGGATTCCTGTCTTAAACTTTCCGGGCATTGGCTCTATATGAATGTCCGATACTTTTTGGTGATAGGCATCAATAATCACTTTATTGACAAACTTTACCAATTCGTTATCCGCAGCAGCGGACTCTAGTGACTCATCATTGCTGCCATCATCGATGGGGCCTCCATCCATATCTGCAAGCAGTTGATCGATAGTACTGCTATCAGTTTCAGCTCCAAAAATCTGGGACAGCGTTTCCGTGAATTCCGTCTGTGTCGTTACCCTATAGGCAAACTTGTGAATACGAGGAAATACTTGAGGCACGACGCGGGAACCTTTTACGGCTTCCGGATCGACGCACATAATCACCAATCCGTCTTGGGATTCCTCCAGTGGAATCCAGCCTTGCTCCTCAAGAAACTCTCGCTTCAGGGCTCCATGCAGAGCTTCAGACCTTATACGACCTGCATTGAAAGATTCATAAGGCACCCCGAAAAAATGCGCCAGACTAGGACCAATTTGGCCGACTTGCAATCCGGTGCGGCTCATGATGAGTTGCTCTAATGAGTTTCCGTCATCACGAGACTCTTGAACGAGTTGCTGCAAGTCACTTTCGGACAACAGAGCAGAATCAATCAAATTGTCGTACTTTGTGATTTTGCGCCGAGGCTGAGATTCAGAACGCTTTAATCGCTGTCTAATCGCTGTCGCTAAAGTTTTGCATAACTCGGAGACCCCATCGACCTCAAGCTCTCCGAACGGTTCATCACTCTTGTTATTTATGACCTGAAGAACTCCGTGCAAAGTGCTTCCTTCCATAATCGGAGCAGCCATCATTTGCTTTGTGCGGTAGCCAGATCGCCTATCCACTTCCTTTAGAAAGTTCAAGGCAGGATGTATTTTCCGCAGCGCCTCTTCGTCATAGACATCATTGATATTGACCGCTGACTTGCTATAGGCGGCATAACCCGCAATACTTTGCGGTGAGATCGGAAGCTTTAGCTCTCTACTCGTATTCAATCCAGTCTTTACTTTTGAGATGATTGAGATACCGTCTGCACCAAGTGCGTAAAGAGTAAGGCGATCTGCATTTAATAATTTACAAATATCCTGACTCGTCTCCAGCATGATTTGCTCAATGTTTTCGGTATCATGAATCCGAGCTGTCACCTGGTGAAGCTGCCGATAGAACAATGCCTCAAAGGTCATTCCTCTTTTCTTAGTCTGCAGTTTTTGTGATTCAAAAAAGGCTTGCTCACTAGAGGAAGTCATATTTAATTCCTTACTTGATTCGCTCACAGTGAAAACTCCTGGCTGGTATCAAGCTGGTGGATTTCAAAGCACCGTCGTGCTGAACTCTAACAATTATTTGCTCTATTTCTCTCAAGATGAGCTCTGTTTATACTGGTTCAGTATGTGTAATGAAGATCGGAAAATTTTTATCGGACTGCAAATAAATAAGCTGCGCAACCATAGGATCAGGCGTCAGATGGCCGTTCAACAAAGCAAAACTCGTGTTTTTGTTGCTGAACACCGTCTCAATGACCAACTTTTCGACCTTGAGCTACTTGACTCTCGAACATCAATCGGGGCATTTTCCTGTATCTCCGGTAAAAATCGGCGTAGCTCCTTTGTTGAAACGAAATACCCGAGTGCGGATACTGAATGTTGAGCAGGTAATGCTTCGACCAACATCCCAGCCACTGGTTTTTGTTGTCCCACTTCGATGGGGAAAAGCCTCAAATCGGATGCCTCGACACTAGGCGTTTTCAAGAAGTCAGGGCGGATCAAATCATTTAAAATATGGGGCTTAAGTGCTTCTCTAGTCGATAGCAATGCATATAGAGATATCGGCTTGCCTCGTCTTATGCCCACATCATTCAGCCTTGACGGCAAGGCTGCGATGTGGCCTAAATGAGAGTGCGGCACAAACACTGGATCAATATCTCGCATCTCATTAAGAGTCAAATCTCCGACTCTGATGACTGTATCAATTAACACTTGGAACCTAGCAAAAAAGAGGTGGTTCTACAGTGCTTAGCAATTGCGCCCGAGCATCCCAGCACAGGTAATTTCACCTGATCCGCCTCAAGTTACTTAGTTTCAAAATTTGTTGCTCCATCCCAGTCGGAGTCAAACGGCAGATGGCGCATTGAAGCCACTCTTTCTGCGTAGAGTCCATATAGAAATTTATTTGGATTGAGTCTGCTCACATTCAACAATGCCACATCCGCCTGATCCCAAAGCTGCCCTCGATACATCTTTAAGAATTGTGCCCATAACTTAGTTTCATCTGCTAAGGATGAAGACAACTGAACTTCAGTGCCTAACGGACTCCAAATCTTTACGGCTTTCTCTTTTCCCTTGACTCTAACTTTGTCGAGTTCTTGCCAAATGATCCCGGTTGTACTTTTTTTGGTAACCTCACTGACGACGATGTCGACACCATATAC
Organism: Betaproteobacteria bacterium; assembly: GCA_009925925.1. GTDB lineage: Bacteria > Pseudomonadota > Gammaproteobacteria > Burkholderiales > Burkholderiaceae_C > Allorhodoferax. Next base: position 10,599 of record RFQA01000043.1, on the reverse strand, counting down.
CTTTGAAAGTGATTCGAGACGGGAACCGAGATTCACCGCATCTCCGATTACGGTGTAGCTTCGGCGAATATCGGATCCCATGTCACCGACACACATAGAGCCCGTATTTATTCCTATACCTATGCCGATCTGAGGAAGGCCCGCCAGTCGATGTTCCTCGTTAATTTCACGTATGACCTGCAGTATTTCAATAGATGCCTTTACGGCTAACTGAGCATGATCCCCGGACTCGACAGGGGCGCCCCAAAAGGCCATCACACAGTCACCCATATATTTGTCAATGGTGCCACGATGGGTCCGGATCACTGACGTTAATCGGCTAAATACTCCGGTCAACATTTCCTGTAATTTCAATGGCTCCATGGCTTCAGACATTCTAGTGAAACCACGCATGTCACAAAACATGACTGTCATTTCACGATTCATAGCCTTCATGCTGTAGCTGTCCGGATCCTGCACCATTTCGTCTACCAGTTCAGGTGGAACATACGTCCCAAATAGATTGGCAAGGTCCCGCTTCGATCTACTTTCTACGAAGTAGCCGTAACTCATGTTCAATGCAAAAGCGGTTACCGTCATTACCAGTGCGCCCGCCAATGGCAATACTAGTCCGTATCCGAGATAGAGCCATAGATTCATAATCAATAGACAAACGAGTACGCCTGTGCTCAGAATGACAGCTCTCAGTGCCGAGAGTAATGGAAGACCAATCGCCAAAACAAGACCCGAAAAAACCAATACAACCAACTCATAGCCCATGGCGTAGTCAGGTTTCACTAGTATGTGCCCATCCAGAAGTGCAGAGAGCATATTTGCGTGCGTCTCAACTCCGGGATAGGCCTCACCCACAGGTGTGACTCGCATGTCAAACAATCCTAATGCAGTGGTCCCCAGTAAAACGATTTTGTCTTTCAACCTTCCCTTCGCAACCCGGTTTTGCAAAACATCAGCAGCGGACACATATTGAAATGATCCCCCTTGAGCATTTCCGGTTCCTCGAAATGGAATAAGTGCACCGCCACGTCTATCAACCGGTATTCCAAGGGTTTTGTCCCCCTGTACCAGCAACATTTTGTCTACACCCTGAAATGCCTTGGGTAGAAATGTCTCTTTGGAGTAGGAAGGGGTAATCCTCGGCATACCTACGATCGCCCGGAACATTGCTAGAGACAGGGACTCGTAGTAAGAGTCCTTGTAATGGGCCACTAAAGGTACAGACCGCACCACGCCATCCTGATCTGTGAATGAATTGAAATGCCCAGCCATTGGTGCTACAGCTGCCAAGCTCGAAATATTGGAGCCGTAAGCAGTCCATTCCGGTGCTTCAAACGTACGCCCAGCAAGGGCTTCCTCGGAAAAAACTGGGGAAGGTAAAGCGCCACTCGAGCGCCCTTGCGGGTCATTGGTGAAGAAATACCCTAGGACAATGGGTTTTCCCGCTAGGGCAGTAGCAAATACGCCGTCGTAATCAAGGCGTGGGCTTAACTCCTGTAACTTTGCCAGAAAGGCAGCTTGATCACTGAGTTCGCTTTGGGCTAGCTCTTTCAAATGTTGAAGACCGGAACTTTCATCTGGTTCCGCAAAAACCACATCGACGCCCAAGATGGCAATTTTGTGTTCGGTGAACAGCTTATTCACCAAGTCTGCCAACTTATTTCTGCCCCACGGCCAACGACCTACCGATGCAAGACTTTTTTCATCAATATCAACAATGACGATGCGCTCGTCCATCGACTTTGGCATCGTCGCTCGAAGACGAGTGTCATAAATGATGTCATCGAGCCGTTGCAACACGCTTAGTTGCAGCACTCCAACAGCATGAAGTAAAGCAAAGATCAGCGGAATGAGTGTGACCGCAATTCGCGGCCAATGTCTTTTTATTCCGTTCACAGTCACCGAGCACCTAGAGAATCAACACCAGAGGCCCGAAACTACATGTCAGTGCTGAACAAACTGCATTTGCGTGCCGGCCAGCTCCACCAAATCTCCATTTTTGAGCGGGACAGGGTCCGCCCCGATGGGAGCGCCATTCAAAGTGGGATTGCCGGCTCCCTCCACATGATGGACAACGAAGCCCTGCTGTCTGCGTGTAATCGCAGCGACAGCAACACCTGGTTTGCCAATCGTGGTAACTACCTTGGTCAACGGTACTTCACGGCCTGAGGCAGCACCAGAAAGCACTTTGATCGCAGCATGGAATGCACCAAGACCCTGGGAGTCGCCAGCTACAGTGGAGAAACCGGAATTCAATGGCTGTGCAGCATTGACTGCAGGTCTTGCCTGAACCACCATAGTTTTATCAAAATTGTCCGCCACGCCATCGGCCATGAACTTGATCTTGTACTTGCCAATCTCGATCCCGTCGCCATGGCGCAGTTGCTGTTTTTTAACAGCCTTCCCATTTACGTAGGTACCGTTGGTACTGTTAAGATCTTCCAGAAAAATATCTGCCCCAGCCATCAGGATGACGGCATGCTCGCCACTGACAGCCAAGTTATCAATCACGATATCGTTGTAAGGCCTGCGTCCCAAAGTTGTACGGTCTTTGGTGATTTGCACTTCTTTGATCACGACCTCATCGATCGACACGATCATTTTCGGCATGATCGACTCCTTTTCCTGTAATTGTTTCTGGAAAACATTTGAATTTACTTCCCTAGCAACCTGGCGATAAAGCCTTTTTTCTCGGCTGCTTCATTCACGGCAATCATCAGAACAGAGATATTGTCTTTGCCGCCGTTGTCATTGGCAGCAGAAACAAGGTGTCCCGCAATCTGATCCAGCCCTGACGCCTCCCCAGCAATTCTAGCGATTACTTCGTCAGTCACCATATCTGACAAGCCGTCTGAGCACATTAGATACAAATCACCCGGCTCCACACGGAACTCATTGACTTCCAGCATGACCGCCTGTTCAACCCCTAAAGCCCTCGTGACTAGGTTCTTGATAGGCGACACAGCGGCTTGCTCCTGAGTGATCAAACCGGCGTCAATCTGCTCTTGCAAGAGCGAATGATCCTTGGTGATTTGCTCCAAGGTATTGGACCGTAGCCTGTAACACCTAGAATCCCCGATATGCCCCACCAGCAAGCGATCCTCTTTGAATACACCTAAGACTAGGGTGGTTCCCATACCTGCAAAAGCAGGGTTGGCGTTTGCCGAGTTGTAAATCGCCAAGTTCGCGTTATCTACACATATCTCCATGGCTCGTCGGATTTCCTTGGACTGAGCCAGCGCGCCTGCTTCAATTAACCATCGGCTCAATTCCGATTTGATAAATGCGGTGGCCATGCCACTGGCGATCTCTCCAGCGTTGTAACCGCCCATTCCATCGGCCAATACCGCCACCACTGCCTCCTCATCAAAGGCAACAGAATCTTCGTTGTTATCGCGGGCACGACCTGGATCCGTTAACGCGTGAAATTGATAGTTCATTGTTCTTATACTTCTATGTCGGGGCCGTGGGAAATTTGCGTGGCCTCAAATGACGTTGCGCTTAGTGATCCTGACCTCTGAAATGCATCCGTCTTCTCGAATGCCGCAGTGGAATCCGTTTTGCTCGTTGTAGTGGAATTTATAGACTCAAACTCAGGCAGGCAGCGCAGCAGGTCATCGGCAAAAGCTCCACCCGTTTGATATCGGTTTTCAGGCTGCTTGGTCATGGCTTTCTTCACCACAATAGCGAGTGTCTCAGCCAAGTCAGAGCGATGAATGCGTACATCTGCAGCTTCTTCGTTGGCAATTTTGTACATCAGCTCCGCCATGGATTCGCCACGATATGGCAATACACCTGTCAGCAATTGATACAGCATCACCCCCAAAGAATAAAGGTCAGAACGACCATCCACCTTTTTTCCTGCCAATTGCTCTGGCGACATAAAGCTGGGCGTTCCAAGGACCAGCCCAGTCTTCGTTTTGCTGCTGTCTGTGATTCTTGCAATACCAAAGTCCGTTACTTTCACCGTATCGGAATCGCGCTCGTACATGATGTTTGCCGGCTTGATGTCGCGATGTACAACTTGCTGGCGGTGCGCGTAGTCAAGGGCCTGAGCCACGCGACTCACCACACTGACCACCGAGGATACGGGCATCAAGTTGCCAGGCTTGGTGTGCTCAGCCAAATCGCTGCCTTTGAGGAACTCCATCGCAATGTACGCAAGGTCATGCTCTTCACCTGCGTCGAAGATCGTGACAATGTTTTGATGCTGTAAACGGCCGGCCGTTTCTGCCTCTCGGAAAAACCGTTCGCGGGCATCCACCAGATCATCGCCAGAGAATTCTTCACTCAAGGCCATCGTCTTGATAGCGACCACCCGGCCGATTTTGGGGTCCTTCCCTAGATAGACGACGCCCATGGCGCCTTTGCCCAACTCTTTCTCCACCTGATAGCGGCCCAGCATGGGCTTTTCCATGGATGCGCCATCCAAGAGCATGGTGCCACCGGGGTGGCTACCACCACCCAGAATGACTGTTTCAGAGAGGTGTTTTGCGCGATTCAACTTTTGCTGCACGTCTTTGAAATCCGCATCTGTTGCAGCGATGTGTTCGTACACCGCTTGCGCTTTGTTGAACTGACGTTTTCGCTCAAAGTCCAGCGCAAGGCTATAGAGATTTCCTAAAACGGCCTCGCTGCCAGGAACGCGCCTGAAACGATCAAAGGCCATGTCCAATTGACCTTGTCCTTGTAGCGCCAGACCCATCATCCGGTTAGTCTCTGCAGACTCTTCGTCTGATTTCGCCTTGCCCGCTTCAGTCACCAGAAAGCGCTTGGTGGTTAGTCCCACGTGCCCTGCTATGAGCACGAGCGCCGGCAACAGTAACTGGAGCGAGATGGATGCCCCAGCCAGCAAGCCGTACTCTGCGAGAACCAACACCAAGACAAGGCCAACCGTCATCAGCGCTGCTGCTCCGGCAGAAAGCTTCGGCAGACCCCAAACCACATACAAACCCACCACAAACATCGAGATGAGAATCACCCATACACCCCAAGCAGGCTGGACTATGAAATGCTCGCTCAGGATGCTCGATGTGATGTGCGCAATAGTTTCCGCAGGCGATAAGGCAGAATGCCCGGGAACAGGAAACTGAACACCTACTCCTGCTGCAGTCGCTCCAATGATCACAATTTTGTCGGTGTACTTGCCAAGCGGTATCTTCCCGCTGACTACATCGTAGAAAGAGTCCACCTGAAATGCCGGACGTCCGTCCCGATCCCTGTAGAACTGGGGAGACATCATGGCCGAACTGTCTGTCTTGATCTTCAAACGTCCAAGCTGCACAGAATCGCCTTCATTCAGGCGGATGTCGGCCGGCGTCAGATTCAAGCTCTTCATCGCTGCGAGTAGCGCAATCGAAGGAACCGCTTTACCGAAGTAGTTCACCAGCAAAGGCTCTGTGCGTATAGCTCCATCCTGATCGTTGAATTGGTTCAAATGCCCCACCGCAGCGGCTTCTTTGCCTAGTGAATCGATGGGATACTGGCCACGCACCGCCGGAAGAGAGAAACCAGAAACCTCATCCAAGGATTGAGACAACACATAAGGAGGCAAGGGGCTATCTGCTTTCCCTTGAGGCTCCCCAAGTGTGAACACGGAGGGCAATAAAACATTGCCTGCGTTATGCAGACTTTTAGCCAGCGCGGTGTCAGTGTCCAGCGCTGCCTCAGCTTCCGCAAAGGTTCGTACGATCACTTCGTTGTTGCCTATGGCGGGATCCGGACTGCCGACCAAGTCTTTGAGTTTCTGGATGTAAACCAGGCCCGGGTCTTTTTGGGGCTCAAAGAAAAAAATGGTTTGAACTACCGTCTTGGCTTTGGCTTGTGCCAGTAAATCGATCAAATTTGCCTGGTAGGTCCGGGGCCAGGGCCAACGGCCCAGATTGGATACGCTTTGGTCATCAATAGCAATGATGGCAATGCGGTCCGACGGTTGCCGGTTACTTGCCGAGCTGGCGAAGTCATAGAACCGGCGCTCCAGGCCAGCGGCAAAGTCCGTTGCCGTGTAAACGACTGTCGAAATCAGAATGAGAAAAAGCCCTGCAAACCAGTCAGTTCGCCAGAATTCCGATTTCTTTGCCTTTTTCCCAGCCACTTTGCCCCCTGTTATTCCGCCTCAGCCCAGCAAGAAGGTGCTAACGGCCGCTCGTGCAACACGTTAGCAGAGGCCCGAGGGCTGAACAAGGCACTCGTGCGCACTATGCGAGCCTTTTTGACAAAAGGAGACAAAGCACGACAAGTGGCCTGTTTATCGGCGCTCGATGCGTGGTTTAGTGCGTCACTTCAAGCTTGGGACGGTTCAAAACCTTACCTGCACCCAGCACAAACAGGGCTCCAGCCATCGCAGCCACCCAATGCAACCATGAATAAGACTCCAACGTACCCTTCAGAGCTGTATCACTCACGATAGTTTCGCCAGCGACCCAGCCGATCAATGCGGCACCGAAGGTGACGATAACCGGGAAGCGCTCCATCAACTTGATCATCAATGTGCTGCCGAAGATTACCAAGGGAATACTGATGGCCAAACCCAAAATCAGCAAGACCATGCTGCCTTGCGCTGCGGCGGCGACAGCAATCACGTTGTCCAAACTCATCACCAAATCGGCAATCAAAATGGTTCGGACTGCAGCCATCAAACCACCATTTGCACCACCCGCGTGCTCATCATCGTCGCTATCGATCAGGAGCTGCACGCCAATCCAGAGCAACAAAAGGCCTCCCACGATTTGCAAGAAGGAAATTTGCAGCAACTTGGCAGCCACCACCGTCAAAGCAATCCGGAGCACAACGGCAGCGCCGGAACCAAAAAGCACCGCCTTCCTCTGCTGCTCTACAGGCAATGACCGGGCGGCCAATGCAATTACCACAGCGTTATCGCCGGACAAAATGATGTTGATCCAAACGATCTTGATCAGACCGATCCAAAAATCAGCGTGTTGCAGTATTTCCATGGCGCTTCCGTCAAATTCAAAAAAAATGCCCAGTCTTGCGAACTGGGCATCCTTGCCTTACCAAGTCACCCCTCGCACAGAGGGGCCATCTTACCGGCAGTTAGAGCAAAGCCTTCAACAACTTCGCCATTTCAGATGGGTTGCGGGTCACTTTGAAACCACACTCTTCCATCACAGCCAACTTGGCATCCGCAGTGTCAGCACCGCCGGAGATCAAAGCGCCTGCATGGCCCATGCGCTTTCCGGGAGGAGCGGTCACGCCGGCAATGAAGCCGACCACAGGCTTCTTCATGTTCAGCTTGCACCAGCGCGCAGCTTCAGCTTCATCGGGTCCGCCGATTTCGCCGATCATGATGACCGCATCGGTATCCGGATCGTCGTTGAACGCTTTCATCACGTCGATGTGCTTCAAACCGTTGATCGGGTCACCGCCGATACCGACTGCAGAAGACTGGCCCAGACCGATTTCGGTCAACTGAGCCACTGCTTCGTAGGTGAGCGTACCGGAGCGGGAGACCACGCCAATACGGCCTTTGCGGTGGATGTGACCGGGCATGATGCCGATCTTGATTTCATCTGGAGTAATCAGACCGGGGCAGTTGGGTCCCAACAGCAGGGTCTTCTTGCCGCCAGCGGCTTCCTTAGCCTTCATCTTGTTGCGCACTTCCAGCATATCCTTGACGGGAATGCCTTCAGTAATGCAGATCGCCAGATCCAGGTCAGCCTCTACAGCTTCCCAGATAGCAGCCGCAGCGCCGGCTGGTGGTACATAAATCACCGACACGGTAGCGCCGGTTTCTGCAGCAGCGTCTTTGACGGATGCGTAGATCGGGATATTGAAGATGGACTCGCCAGCCTTCTTGGGGTTCACGCCCGCGACAAAGCAGTTCTTGCCGTTTGCGTATTCCTGGCACTTTTCAGTGTGGAACTGACCTGTCTTGCCGGTAATGCCTTGGGTGATGACCTTGGTGTCTTTATTGATAAAGATCGACATGATTTTTCCTTAGCCTTTCACTGCTGCGACAACTTTTTGAGCCGCTTCAGCCATGCTGTCGGCGCTGATGATGGGCAGGCCAGACTCGGCCAGCATTTTCTTGCCCAGCTCTTCGTTCGTACCCTTCATGCGAACAACGAGGGGCACGGACAGGTTCACGGCTTTACAAGCTGTGATCACGCCAGTGGCGATGGTGTCGCACTTCATGATGCCGCCAAAGATGTTGACCAGGATGGCCTTGACCTTATCGTTCTTCAACATGATCTTGAAGGCTTCGGTGACCTTCTCGGGGGTAGCACCGCCACCCACGTCCAAGAAGTTGGCAGGCTCAGCGCCGAACAACTTGATGGTGTCCATGGTGGCCATGGCCAAGCCAGCGCCGTTCACCAGGCAGCCGATGTTGCCGTCGAGGCTGATATAGGCAAGGTCGAATTTGGAGGCTTCCACTTCGGCTGCATCTTCTTCGTCCAAGTCGCGGTAAGCCACGATTTCAGGGTGACGGAACAAGGCGTTGGAATCGAAGTTGAACTTCGCGTCCAGGGCCATCACATTACCCTTGCTGTCGCAGTTCAGGGGGTTGATTTCCACCAGGGACGCATCGGTGTCCATATAGCACTTGTACAACTTGGCGAAAATATCCACTGCCTGATCCACGGAGGCACCAGTCAATCCGATAGCCGCAGCCACCTTCTTGCTTTGCTCAGTGGTAATGCCGGTCAGGGGATCGATCATTTCGGTGATGATCTTCTCGGGCGTGGAATGGGCCACTTCCTCGATATCCATGCCGCCTTCGCTGGACGCGATCAATGCAACCTTTTGTGTCGCGCGGTCTGTTACCAGCGAAACGTAGAGTTCGTTTTTGATGTCCGCGCCGTCTTCGATGTACAGGCGACGGACCTTCTGGCCTTCGGGGCCGGTCTGGTGAGTCTTGAGCTGCATGCCAAGGATTTCCGAAGCCAGGCGCTTGACGTCGTCAATCGATTTGGCAACCTTCACGCCGCCGCCTTTGCCGCGACCACCTGCGTGGATTTGTGCCTTGACAACCCACACTGGGCCGCCGAGTTTCTGAGCGGCTTCCACCGCTTCTTGCACTGTAAAGGCCGGAATGCCGCGGGGCACCGGCACACCGAATTGGCGCAAGATTTCCTTGCCTTGGTACTCGTGAATCTTCATGACGTCTCTCTCTGGGACAGGACTATGTTCACCGTGTGGTAACGAGGATGTAATCACCACGCGGCACTGGACACATCAACCCGCGAATGTATCATGCTGCGACGCACAATACTTGTGCGACGCTTACAGCTGGTGCATTCCGGGTCGTTGATGCCCCACGCATCCACCAGTTTGATGCGCAATATTTGCCCCTTGCTTACACCATGAAAAAAATCTTTATTGACGGCGAAGCCGGCACCACCGGGCTGCAAATCAGGGAACGTCTGCAGACCATGCCGCAGATCGAATTGATCAGCATTGACCCCGCATTGCGCAAAGACCCGCTAGCCAAGCGCGCCTTGATTGCACAGGCTGACATGGTGATTTTGTGCCTGCACGACGATGCCGCCAAAGACACGGTCGCGATGATTGACACGCTAGAAAAGGAAACCGGCAAGCCCGGCCCCCGCATCATTGACGCGTCGACCGCGCATCGGGTGGACCCGGCCTGGGTGTACGGCTTCCCCGAGCTGGCGGCAACCCAGCGCAATGCGGTCGCCAAAGCACAAAGAGTGAGCAACCCCGGCTGCTACGCCACCGGCGCCATAGCGTTGATCCGCCCCTTGGTCGATGCCGGCTTGCTACCTGCTGACTTTGCAGTGTGTCTGCCCTCGGTGAGCGGCTACTCCGGCGGCGGTCGCGCCATGATCGAAGCCTATGAGCAAGGTTCTGCGCCTCCGTTTGAACTATATGCCCTGGGACTGAAGCACAAACACATTCCTGAAATCATGAAGTACACCGGCCTGACCCGCCGGCCCTTGTTTGTGCCCTCTGTGGGCAATTTCATTCAGGGCATGCTGGTTCAACTGCCTCTGCACCTGGACACACTGCCCGGCCAACCGAGTGCGCAAGACTTGCACAACGCCTTGGCCAAGCACTACGCGGGCAGCGAGTGGGTGACAGTGGAACCCGTGACAGTCGACCTCAAGCTCGACGCCGTTGCCTTGGCGGATACCAACAAACTGGAGTTGCGCGTGTTCGCCAACGATGCCAACGCCGATGGATTTGCGCACGCTGTGTTGGTTGCCCGCTTGGACAACCTGGGCAAGGGCGCCAGCGGCGCTGCGGTCCAGAACCTGCAGTTGATGCTGGGCCTTTAAGCCTCAGTAGTCGCCTTCGTCACCTCCGCCGGAGACTACCCGGTGGATGGTGTCTCCGCCGAATCCGCGTCCGGCCAGAAAGCGCATCTGCTTGGCGCGTTCTATTGCATCCTGCGGCTGGGTTCCGAACTTTTTGCGCCACACCTCGCGGGCCCTTTCCAGCTCGGTCTCACGCAAGGTGGCCACCGCCTCGGACACAGCTTCCGGAGCCAGCCCCTTGGCTTGCAGCTCCTGCTTGATACGCGCAGTGCCCAGTTTCCCGGCGCGGCGATAGAGCACAGAACCGACCACCCGTTCTTCGTTGATAAAGTCTTTGGCGGCCAGCGTGTCCAATGCCTTGGCCAAA
>RFQA01000420.1 GCA_009925925.1 Betaproteobacteria bacterium | reverse complement strand
GGTGGTCGTCAATCACCTCCGGCGGGGCTTTGGCCACAAAGTCGCTGTTGCTCAGCTTCACGTTGATTTTATCAATTTCTGCCTTGCATTTTTCTTCTTCTTTTTTCAGGCGCGTGCGCTCGGCGGCCAGATCAATCACATCAGCCAGCGGCAGCATCAGGGTCATGCCGTCCACCACATCCTGCGCTGATTGACCAACCGACGCCGCCACAAATTCGATGCTGGCCACGCGCGCCAGGCGCTGAATAAAACTGGCGTAATCATGCAGGGCTTTTTGCTGATGGGGCGTGGCATCCTTCACCAGCAGCACGATGCTGGCCGAACCTGGCACGTTCAACTCGCTCCGCACTGTGCGGATGGCGCTGATCAGCTTAATAATCAAACCCACATCCTGCCCGCCCTGCGGGGCTTGAATATCTGGCCACGCGCACGTCATCAGTGTGCCGAATTTTTGTGCGCCAAAATCCTTGAACAGCTCGGCCGTCACAAAAGGCATGAAGGGTTGCAACATGCGCAAAATCTGCTCCATCGTCCAGGCGGCGGTGGCGCGCGTTTCGGCCTTCGCCACCTCATCGGCGCCGGCAAAAACGGGTTTGGCAAATTCCACATACCAATCGCAGAACTGATCCCACACAAAGGCATAGGCGGCCTGCGCCGCCAAATCGAAGCGGTATTCTCGTAGGTGGCGGTCCATCTCCGCTTCGGTCTTCTGCAGCAGGCTGACGATCCAGCGGTCCGGCTGCGAGAAGTGGAGGTAGCCGCCTGGGCCGCAGCCATTGTCACCCGTGGGCTGGCTACCGCAGGCCTCAAGGCCGCAGTCTTGGGGGCTGCCATCCTCTTTTTGGCAGTTCATCAGCACGAAGCGTGTGGCGTTCCACAGCTTGTTGCAGAAGTTGCGATAGCCCTCGCAGCGTGACAGATCGAAGTTGATGTTGCGACCTGGCGTGGCAAGGCTTGCAAAGGTAAAGCGAAGTGCGTCGGTGCCGAAGGCCGTGATGCCTTGAGGGAACTCCGCGCGAGTTTTTTTCTCGATCTGCGCGGCCTGCTTCGGGTTCATGAGACCTGAAGTGCGCTTGCGAACGAGTGCATCGAGGTCGATGCCATCGATGAGGTCGATGGGGTCAAGGGTATTGCCCTTGCTCTTACTCATCTTCTGGCCCTCACTGTCACGCACCAGTGCGTGCACGTACACGTGGCGAAACGGCACCTGACCCGTGAAGTGCAGGGTCA
>RFQA01000419.1 GCA_009925925.1 Betaproteobacteria bacterium | reverse complement strand
CTGGTACATCTGCATTGCAGCGGCTGGGCCGACCGCGAAAACGGTATTGCCTTACGCGAGGATCATTTGTTCCGGGTATTTTCCAACACCAAACTGGTGACTTCGATTGCCATTTTGCTGCTGATGGAAGACGGGCGGCTGGGGCTGGACGATCCGGTCGAGGACTATCTGCCGCAACTCGGGCGGCGGCGCGTGCTGCGGCAGGGAGCCACCAGTCTCGACGATACCGAGCCGGCCCGTTCGTCGATCACCATCCGTCAATTGCTGAACCACACCTCTGGTCTGAGTTACGGTTTGTTGGATCATGGCAGCCTGATGTACAAAGCCTATAACGAACGCAAAGTGCTCAACGCCTTTCAGACACTGGCGGAAATGATGGATGTGCTGGAAGAATTACCGCTGAGTTTTCACCCCGGCGAAGCCTGGGAATATTCGATTGCCAGCGATGTGCTGGCGCGGGTGGTGGAGGTGGTCAGCGGACGGAATTTCGAGCAGTTCATCCGGCTGCGCATCTTCAACCCGCTGGGCATGGACGATACCGGATTTTATGTTTCCGAACGCGATCTGGGCAGGCTGACAGCCTACTACGGCGGCAGCGATCCGGCGAATGTGTTGCAGCGGGGTCTGCGCAGACTCGACAAATCGCCTTATCCCGGCGCATTCACGATGCCGGTGGTACGCTTATCGGGTGGTGGCGGGCTGGTGTCCAGTTTGCACGACATGCTGGCGCTGATGCGCAGTCTGATGCCGGATGGCGACACGATCATGCAACCCGGGACGATTCATCTGATGATGCAGAATCATCTGCCGCATGGCATGGGAATTCGCTTTCCCGGTGTCGGCGATGTGCCGGGTAAAGGGTTCGGCTTGGGCGGCGCGGTAACTTTGCAGGCGTCATCCATTGATCCTCCCGGTTCGGAAGGAGAATTTGAATGGGGCGGGATTGCCGGAACACACTGGTGGATTTCACCCAGCCACAATATTGCCGGCATCCTGATGACGCAGCGGTTGATGAGCTTCTGGCATCCGTTTTCGTTTGATTTCAAGCGCCAGGCTTACGCCGCGCTGGGCATCCGCTGAGCAGCGTGCCAGCCAGCCTGCGCAGGCAGACTTCATGTAGCTGACATTTTTCTGGATTATGATCCTGTCAGAAATGCATGATTTTTTAATAGGAGAAAATTTTGAACGGACGTTTATTCAGTACATTTTCTTTTGCTGCCGTCGCTTTGG
>RFQA01000418.1 GCA_009925925.1 Betaproteobacteria bacterium | reverse complement strand
ATTGAAAGGGCGGGTGCGGAGTGGATCGCCTTTCTTGATGCGGACGATGTGTGGATGCCCGGTAAGCTGGAAACCCAGCTACGGTGCGCTGAGGAGTTTGGCGCAGGCTTCGTCTGTGGCGCGGTCAGTGTTCACTCGTCCTTGGCGTCTTGTGAAATCTCCCCCAAGCGTCTGGCGCGGGGGAACTTTGTCGCCACCAGTTCCGTGCTAGTTCGACGCAGCGTGTTGCAGCAGATTCAGCCCGTATTCACACCTGGTATGTCCTTTGCCGAGGACTATTTGGCTTGGTTGAAGTGCGTGACATTGACGCCAGGCTATTACATATCAATCAAGTTGGTGGATTACATACTGTCGGAGCGCCCGCGCTACCGCTGGGGCCAGATTCTGCGCAATATTCTTGCCGTCAATTTCCGGTACGCCAGGTTTTTGGGGCAAATGGAGGGGCGGTGGCCCCAGCGCATGGTACTGGGTTGCGCTGTCTTGTTAGGATCTTTACGGTCCCTGCTGAGTATCATCAAACGTTTTATTCGAGCACATTGTGCGGGCAGCCTGAGCAAATGAGCCTAAGCCGTCGAAATATTCCCGATCGACTGGCGTTTTGTTCAACTGAAATTGACTTGTGCTAAGCGGGGAAACTTCCTGATGATTAATAAACTTATGCACGACGACTGGCGCTTTGGTCGTTTCTTTCGTCGCGGCAATGTCAATACGGGCAGGTCTTAATGCATCTGGCGATTAACGCAAGCAACATCCGTCATGGCGGGGGCGTCACCCATCTTTCCCAACTGCTCAGTGCGGCGAATCCGGCGGACTCGGGCATTGTTCATGTCACCGTCTGGGCGTGTGCCGCTACTCTGGCGCAACTGCCCGACAAGCCGTGGTTGACGAAGCTTTCCCCTGCTTGGACAGAGGCTGGACTTTTCCGGCGCCTATTGGGACAGCAATTTTTGCTTGGGCGGGAGATAGCGCGGTGTGGGTGTGACGTACTGTTTTCTCCGGGCGGTACAGTTCCCTTTCCAGTCAATGTGCCTGTAGTCACGATGTCGCAGAACATGCTGCCTTTTGAGCCTGAGGAGGCTATTCGGTTCGGTCGCTGGAGTTGGATGCGCCTGAAGATGTGGCTGCTGCGCCAGTCACAGGGGCGGTCTTTCAAAAAGGCGGATGGACTGATTTTCCTGACCGAATTCGCCCGCAAGGGGGTGAGTCGCTGGCTGAGGCGTGGCCAAGGCC
>RFQA01000417.1 GCA_009925925.1 Betaproteobacteria bacterium | reverse complement strand
GCCTTCACCGGCCAGAACCTGATCTACGCCTTCATCGGCTGTCTGCTGGGTACTCTGATCGGCGTCCTGCCCGGCATCGGCCCCTTGGCCACCATTGCCATGCTGCTGCCTGCCACCTATGCCTTGCCCCCTGTGGCGGCCTTGATCATGCTGGCCGGTATTTACTACGGCGCCCAGTACGGTGGATCGACCACCGCCATTCTGGTGAACCTGCCCGGCGAGTCTTCGTCGGTGGTGACCGTCATTGACGGCTACCAGATGGCCCGCAATGGACGCGCAGGTCCTGCGCTGGCTGCAGCAGGCCTGGGTTCTTTCTTTGCCGGTTGTGTGGGTACCTTGATCCTGGCGGCCTTTGCAGGCCCCTTGACCGAGCTGGCCTTCAAGTTCGGCCCTGCCGAATACTTCAGCCTGATGATTCTGGGCTTGATCGGTGCGGTGGTGCTGGCCTCGGGCTCCCTGCTCAAGGCCATTGCCATGATTGTGTTGGGTCTCCTGCTGGGCATGGTGGGCACGGATGTGAACTCCGGTGTGGCCCGTTTCAGCTTTGACATTCCTGAGCTCACCGACGGTATCGGCTTCATCGTGATCGCCATGGGCGTGTTCGGCTACGGCGAGATCATCAGCAATCTGGCCAAGAGCGAGAGCGAACGTGAAGTCTTCTCGGCCTCCGTATCAGGACTGATGCCTACCAAACAGGACTTCAAGGACATGTTCCCTGCCGTGCTGCGTGGTACCGCCCTGGGCTCCCTCTTGGGTATCCTGCCCGGTGGTGGTGCGGTGATGGCGGCCTTTGCAGCCTACACCCTGGAGAAGAAGACCAAGCTGCGTCCCGGTGAAGTTCCTTTCGGCAAGGGCAACATCCGCGGTGTGGCCGCTCCCGAGTCTGCCAACAATGCAGGATCGCAAACGTCTTTCATTCCTCTGCTGACGCTGGGTATCCCGCCGAACGCGGTGATGGCTTTGATGGTGGGTGCGATGACCATCCACAACATCCAGCCCGGACCGCAGGTGATGACATCCAACCCCGAGCTGTTCTGGGGTCTGATTGCGTCCATGTGGATCGGCAACCTGATGCTGGTGATCCTGAACCTGCCTTTGATCGGGATCTGGATCAAACTCTTGTCTGTGCCTTACCGCTGGTTGTTCCCTTCTATCGTGCTGTTCTGTGCGATCGGGGTGTATTCGACCAACAACAACACCTTCGATATCTGGATGGTGGGTCTGTTCGGGGTGATCGGGTATCTGTTCATCAAGCTGGG